>NZ_CAXUPU020000036.1:0-79436 GCF_964252755.1 Caballeronia sp. LjRoot29
TGCAAACAGGCCGCTTGTAGCGGCCTGTTGCGTACGCGGGTTAGCTCGCCCGGCGGCTCATGTGAATGAGCCGCCTACTCCCATCCCTGATACCCGGCTGGCTGCGCCGGATTGCCGTAACCGGCGGGGTACGGTCGCCGAAGTTCAGGCGGCGTGTACATCTGGTTATATGACGGATAGGCAGGCGCGCGGCCCACTATGACGACCTGCTGTGCCGCGGCCTGAGGGGGCGGCCGAGGTACGTAGGCGGGCTGCGCGTAGGCCGGTTGGTACTGCGCGGACGCGTACCGGCTAGCCTGAACGGTTCGAGGCGGCAAGGGCGGCGGCCCGTATTCCCGCCCTGCGTACCCACCTTCCTGCTGAGACTCTGTTGACGCTTGGTTATAGGCCGGCGCCGCAGCGTATTGCTGGGGCTGCCTGTTCTGATATTGCTGATATTGCCGAGGTTGCGCTGCTTGAGCCGCTGGAGTCGCTTGAGCTCGCTGCTCCGCGGCGTATTGCGATTCCTCATCGGCCTGCCGGTACTGCGGCACCGCCCGCTGAGCCTTCTGCGAATTGCGGCTCTGCGTTACCTGCGCCTCATCGTCATTGTCCGATTTTGATTCCGGCAATACCCTCACGGCTTGCGTCGGAATCAGTATCGGCGGCTCGGATTCGGTGGCATACAGCTTCGGCGGCGTAGTCCGTGTAGAAACCTGCTTCAGAGAGACGGGTTGCACTTCAGCCCGCTTACGCGGCGTGATCTGCATCGAAGCCTGCTTCAATGAAACGACGGGCGCTACGACCCGCCTCGGCGGCACAGACTCGACTTGCGCGTAAACGTGCTTCTGCGGCACGGGCGCGGCTTGCGCGAGAACGCGCTTCAGCGGAACAGGTTCAGCTTGTGCGACGACCTGCCTGGAGGGTGTGACTCGCGCGGCAGCAATTCGCTTCGGCGGTACGACCGGTGCGGATACTTGTCTTGGCGATGCGGCTTGCGCTACGGCCCGCCTTGGCGGCGCAACCCGTTCGGCAACCGGTTTCGGCGGTGCGGGCATGGCAGGCGCGACAAGCTGCTTCTGCTGATGTTTCACCTCGTCACCCAAGGTCGCATAGGATTTCGAGTCCTCCCTGGCGCGCGCGTTATAGCCGATGAAATACGCGTAGCGCAGGTCCTTCAGGCGCGCCTGATTGTCGCCATCGGCGGAAACGCGCTCTTCGCCGAAATCGAGAGATGCATCGACGGTCGAGTCTTCATAGGCCGAGGCTGCAGCATCGGCGGCACATGCGGATTCGGGATGCAGCGCGCCCAGAGAAGACATCAGCGCGGCGGCTACCGTGACGAACAGTTTCTTTTGCATACGTTCACCTCGGAATTCCGTGCGACAGGCCGCGTGGAATTCTCCAATCTCCGGACCGGACTTTCAGTCCCGTGTCCGGGATATCGACTCCTTTCGGCACATCCTGAAGGGCCCAGGCCGGGAAATGGCTGGGCCGCGCGTCGATACCGAGGTGCCCGGTTTTACGCTATTCGCCGCATGGCCGCCTCGCGGTCAGGCCGATCCGGCGCAGGTATACGGTTGGGTGACACACTGGACGGAATCGCTGCCAGGTTTGCGGGCGAGGTCATGCTCGCCGGGCCATCGGGTAAATCAATGAAATGACTTATCATGTTGCCCCAACCGCGACATCCGACATGGCGAGCGATGGCAGAACTGAGTGAAATTTCACGGTTTGACACCGAGACGAATTTCAGACTTGACCGCCTGTGGTCCGAGTTTGAAGACCCGTCGGTGGAACATGAGTTTCAGCGTCATCACCGGATCGCAAACCATGCTGCGCTCGTGCGCGCGCTGTTATTTTGCAGCGTGTTCTACGTCGCTTTCGTGGTGACGGACATCAGTGCCCTCGGTTACACCCGCACGACCCTTGTGCTGTTCCTGGCCCGCTGCTTCGTCGCGTTGACGTGCGTGGTGAGCTTACGCATTGCAAGCTTGCGGCAAGTTTCAGTGACATCCCTGCGCATGGCCGCGAGCGCGGTCGAAGTGGTCGGCTTCGCGGCCTTCATGGCGATCACATGGCTGCGTCCGACCGGCATGACGGTGCACTGCATGTCCATGGGCATCATGCTGATCGTGGTTTATAACTTCATCCCGAACAAGCTGATCTGGGCGTTACTCATCGCGCTCGCCGCAACAGCCGGATTTGTCGCCATCTCCGCCGCGTCCAAGGCGCTGGACCCGTCGGCGTTGCTGACATCGTCCATGCTGCTTGTTTTCACCAACGCTCTCGGTTATGTGATGGCTCGCCGCCATAATTGCCTGATCCGCGACCAGTTCTGCCAGCACGCCATGCTGCGCAATCTCTCGGTGCGCGACTATCTCACCGGCTGCTTCAACCGCCGCTACCTGACTGATGTTTTGTTCGCCGCCGAGCTCCAGCGCACCCGCCGATACAAGCTCAAGCTCGCGGTGATCCTGTGCGACATCGACCACTTCAAGCAGATCAACGATACCTACGGGCACCCCGCGGGCGACGCCGTCTTGCGCACCTTTGCGGCCATGTTGCTTGCCCACACGCGGCATCAGGTCGACAGCGTGATCCGCTACGGCGGCGAGGAATTCCTGTTGCTGCTTCCGCAAACGGATCTCGCGGGCGCGACGATGCTCGCCGAGCGGATGCGCCAGTCGCTGGAATTGACGACCACGCGCGCGTGGGACGGCCGCGAGGTACGTTCCACCGCGAGTTTTGGTGTTGTGGCGCTGAATTGCGCAGGTGAATCCGATTCAACCTTCGTGACCGAGGAAAGCCTCGTGGGCGCCGCCGACGCGCAGTTGTATCGCGCAAAAAACGCCGGGCGTAATCGGGTGTGCGCAAGCGCGGCCCCGGACGTGTGGGGTTCATCGGGCCTCGATACCGGGCAAGAGGGTGTCATAGCTGCCATGCAGCCCTAGTCTCTGAAGCCGCTCATAGGACGCTTACCGGCTCGCGGATACCAGCAACATCATGGGACGCTCGCGCTCCTCCGCCAGTTCGGGGCGCGCGGCGACCTCTTCATCTGTCGGTCCCCATTCCTGCATAGGTGATCGCCGGGTCCGCAGATGACGATCTCGCGCGTTCCAGCATCTTTTCGGACACGTCGAGACCGAGGACGGACGCCGCTCCCTGCTCGCCTGCCCAACGGCAGAACCAGCCATAACCGCAACCAAGATCCACGACCCTGAGGCCGCGCATCGGCGGAAGCAGAGCCATGAGCGCAGGCCATTCCGGTGCGCCCGCCAGTCCCTGCACCGAGCGGACCAGCTTGCTGTAACCCTCGAAGAACGCAGGGTTGTCGTAGATGTTCTGTGTCATTTGCCAATGCCTTCCATCATCTGGTTTCGCTCCGCATGGAAGCGGGATGCATCCAGAATAACGCATGGAGCAAGGGCTTATATGACGATGCCGGGCCATGCTCCAAAAACAAAAGCACAGGCCCGGATATACGCTTTCACGCCGCAGATGAACAAACGAGTTCGCCCTCGATCAGCCGCAAGTGCTCAGATAGGTAGGTTTCCTCACAATTCGCGTCCTCCCCGCCACGATCCACCACGATAAAATCCGCCGCCGCATCCAGCACGATCAACGGATGATGCCAGACGCCCCGCGCATAGTTCACGCCCTGCCAGCCGCGCGTGAAAAATGCGCGCAGTTTCGAGGCATCGAATTCACCTGCTGGCGCGACAACCACCAGATATGACGCCACGCCAAGCGGCAGAAATGCCTGACTGCCCAGCGGGTGACGCTCCATCATCGAGATCTCGACCGGTTGTGCGCGCGGCTGCCCTCGGAATACATTGATGAGCGGCCGGCCGCCCTCGTCCGCGCCAACATCCACGCACGCCAGATCGTGGAAACGCTCGGTCGTGCCGCCGTTGATCGGGAAATGCTGCGCGCCGTCGAGTTCGATGACATCGCCGAACGGTTTAAACGCCGCGCGCGTCAGGGGTTCGAGCGTAAGCGTGTTAAGCGTGTTCATGTCGTCTTACTCGATGGCACCGAACAGGCGCAAGCGCGACACGCCGCCGTCCGGGAACATGTTGAAGCGAACGTGCGTGACGGGGCCTAGCGCGGCCACTTCGTTTTCGAATCGATGGATATTGTCCGCCGACAACTTCTGTTGCGGCAACAGAACCGGCCAGAACATGGCCTGCGTAACGAGCGACTCGTCCGTGCCGCCCGCAACGCGTGCTGCCTGCAGCGAACATCCATCGGGGAAATTGCCCTTGAAGTGGGCCGTATCGACTTCGACCGCGTGGATCACGCCGGGGTGCGCCAGCGCCACGATCGCCCAGTCGTTGCCGGGCTCACGGCGGCGCCGCGTTTCCCACCCATCGCCCATATCCACGCCACGCCCGGGCATCAGCATCTGCGACGCTGGCCCGAAATGCTGGTTGTTCGCCGCGACCAGATAAGCGCCGTTTTCGATAGCAGCCAGATCGAGTCGCGAGCCGCGTTCAACGCGCGTCCAGTCCACTTTCGGCTGGCCGTACACCCGCAAGCGCGCGATGCCGCCATCGGGATAAATGTTCACGCGCAGGTGCGTGTAAGCGCGGGCATCGGCGATCGAAACATAGTGATGCTGGTTGCCTTGCAGCGTGGTCGCCGGCACGATCTCGCGCCAGTCGGCATCATCTTGCGGCGTGGCGCTGTCACTCATGCAGGCATCGATTGATGCTGCCGGCGGGAAGTTGCCGGTGAAGTGACTCGTATCCAGGTCAACGCCGTGAATGGTGCCCGGCCGCGCCAGCTTGACGATGCAGAAATCGTAGCCATTGGTGCGCTTGCGGCGCGTTTCCCAACCGTCCATCCACTTGCCGTTATCGTCGTATTTACCCGGAATGAAAACCGCCGGCTGCGGGTCGAGCATGCGCTCCTTGGACGCGAAGAATTCATCGCTGGCGAAGAGCGCCGTGGCGCCGAGACGCGGATCGGCGAGGTTCATGAAGCGGCGGGTAAATGCCGGAGCGTTCGGGTCGAGTACGGGACTAGCCATGAAAGTGGTTCCTTTAAAACGATTCAGGGAATGGCGATGAACACGGCGCGCTCAGACTGCGTGCGCGGGTTCGTGGCCATGGCCATGGTTTGCGCCGATGTGATCGGCGGGGACGAAAATTAGTTCGGCATCCTGATTCAACACGCGCGTGGCGCGGACCCGGTCGATATCTTTTTCCCACACGGCCACGACCACCGTCGCGACGCAGTTGCCGATCAGGTTCGTGACGGCACGCGCAATGCCGACGAACCAGTCCACCGGCAGGATCAGCACAAGGCCGAGCACGGGGATGGCGGGAATCGCGGAGAGCGTGGCGGCCAGGATCACGATGGCTGAGCCTGGAATGCCATGCGCGCCCTTCGATGTCACCAGCGACACCAGCACCACCACGATCAGGTCGTGGATCGACAGCGGCGTGTTGGTGGCCTGCGCGATGAAGATCACGGCAAGCGTGAGATAGATCGAGAAGCCGTCGAGGTTGAACGAATAACCCGTCGGGATCACGAGTCCGACGGTGGAATCCTTCACGCCCATCCATTCGAGCTTGCGCATGATCTGCGGCAGCACGGCGTCCGACGAGGCGGTGCCAAGCACGATCAACAGTTCTTCGCGCAGATATCGAACGAGCTTGAAGATGCTGAAACCGGTGAGCCGCATCACCACGCCGAGCACGACGAACACGAACAGGAAGCAGCTCACATAGAACACGACCACCAGCATGCCGAGTTGCTTCAGCGACTCGATACCATACGTCCCGGTCGTGAACGCAATTGCACCGAGCACGCCGAGCGGCGCGAGCGTGATGATGAAGCCCATGATGCGGAAAAACACGTGCGAGAGTTCATCGATAAGACTCGTCACGCGCTGCGCCTTCTCGCCTAGCAGCGAAAGCGCCGCGCCGAACAGGACGGAGAACACGAGCACTTGCAGGATGTCGCCCTTCGCGAAGGCGTCAGTGGCGGTATCGGGGATGATCTTGAGCAGGAAGCCGGCCGTATCCTTCAGGCTTTTTGCGTGCTCCGTGTAGGTGGCAAGCGAGCCGGCATCGAGCGTATGCAGGTCGATATTCATGCCTGCGCCCGGTCGCGTCGCATACGCGAGCACGGCGCCGATGACGAGCGCGATCGTGGTCATCACCTCGAAGTAGATCACCGACTTCAACCCGACGCGCCCGACCTTCTTGAGGTTCCCCGCGCTTGCCATGCCCGAGACGACCACGCAGAACACGATTGGCCCGATCACCATCTTGATGAGCTTGAGGAAACCGTCGCCGAGCGGCCTCAGCGTCTGCGCGAAGTGGGGAAACACCGCGCCGATCACAATGCCCGCGACCAGCGCAATCATGACTCGCCCAAACAGGGAATTAAGAAATCTCAACACGGTGTGTCTCCTCGATGTCGCACGGCACGGGATTGGTGACTATGCTAACTGTTCAGACTGGTCGGACCAGTTGCTGATGAGGAATATTAGAAAGCCGATATAGTGGAGTCAAGGGCCGATTTCTAGCGGTTTACCCGGCTTTTTGTGCGCGATTCGTCGGGGGATTGAATGTTGAAGCAGACGCTTGGCGACGGCACGCCTACAATGGCGGTCAGACCGCGCCACTCTTAACCATCCTATGAAAAATCTTCCGCATACCGTGACCGATGCCGCCATCGCGACCATTCGTGAGCGGATCGAGACGAGCGTTTATCCCGTGGGAAGTCTGCTGCCGGCGCAGCGGCAGTTATCGGAGGAACTGGCGATCAGCCGCGCCTCGCTGCGTGAAGCGCTCTCCACGCTCGAAGCGCTCGGGATGCTGAATATTCGTCCCGGCAAAGGCGTGTATGTGAATAGCGCCGAGGCGGCCGGCGCGCACGCGTGGCGTTTCGCCGATCAGGCGTCGCTGCCCGACACCTACCAGATGCGTTTCGCGCTCGAAGGGTTTGTCGCCCGATTAGCGGCGCCGGCGATTGGGGACGCGGACATTGTCTGGCTGCAGGACAACCTCGACTCGCTGCAAAGCGCGCTGACCTGCGCCGAACTCGATGAAGCCGCGCAACTCGACTTCGCGTTCCATATGCGGATCGTGAGCCTCGCGGGCAATACGGCGATTGAATCGATCCTGCGCGGCAGCGCCGACATCATGAAAGAGAGCCAGCGTTTGCCGTTTTATCGGCGGGAACTGGTGCTGTCGACGTATCACGAGCATCTGGCGATTGTCGAAGCGTTGAAGGCGCGCGACAGCGAGCATGCCGGGCGTGCAATTGAAGCGCATATCGTGAATGCGGCGCAACGGGCCGGCGTGCATTTTCCGATCCCGGTTTAGGCTGGCGCGACGTGTTCTTGCAGCGAAACCGTCGCGCGGGTTATTCACCGTTTATGTTGGCAACCCTGTGGATAACGTGTCGGGCGGCGATCTAAGCGGTTGATGCGGCTCGGATTTGAAGCGGTGACTTGGTTAGGTCAGGGGCATGGCGGCCGGGAAAAATCCGCTAAGCCGTAATCGCGACAACGGAAAAACACCGGCCCCTCGATGCCAATGCCGCGTCAAGGAACATCCGGGAACCAGCAGGCCCGGGTGTTAAAATCCGCAGCTCAGATCAAAGCACCATCCAAGCCCCACCTTCGCATATCCGTTTCCCCGCTTAAGTCCGTTGCCCACCTCGGACGGCCGTCCGAATTTCCACTCAGCACCTTCGTTCGAAGGAATCCGCAGTGATCCGATTACAACCGCCGACGCATTCCGATGCGCCGGCAGATGGCCTGCATCGTCATATTGTCGATGCCGTTCATGAGCATGGCTGGTCGGAGCAGGACATTTTCTTGCCGGCGGATCTGACCCTCGCGCTCGCGCTGGAATGCGCGGCGCTCGCCGCAGCCGGCGCGCTTACCCCGGCGCGCGTCAGCCAGGGCGCGGCGCAATCGCTGCAACCTGGTGTGCGCGGCGACCGGATCCAGTGGCTGGAAGCCGGTCAGTCGATCGCGTGCGACCGCTACCTCGCGATCATGGAAACACTGCGCGTTGCGTTGAATCGCGGCCTGTTCCTGGGTCTCGATGACTACGAAAGCCACTTTGCGTTCTACGCAGCGGGTGCTTCATACATGCAGCATCGTGACCGGTTTCGCTACGACGACAGCCGGACCGTATCCGTCATCGTCTATCTGAACGCGGACTGGCTACCCGAGCATGGCGGGGCTTTGAGGCTGCACCCGGAAGGTTTGGATACGCGGGACATCTCGCCGGTCGGCAGCCGTATCGCAGTGTTTTTGTCCGCCGACATGCTGCACGAAGTATTGCCCGCGACGCGCGACCGTTTATCGCTGACGGGATGGTTCAGACGCCGTGCGTGATGCGGGCAGAACCGCAACACGCACCGTGTCATCACTTGGGAAGCGCAGATATCAAGCTATATCGCCAGTTTTTATATATATCAAACTCGATGATATAGCTTGATACATGCGTCCTCAGCGCTTTTCATGGCGCCCTTCATCGGCCAGACGCCTGGCCGCTTCGCGCTTTAAAACCGCCCGGTCGATCTTGTTGGTCGACGCGAGCGGAAATGCATCGGCGAACCAGACTTGCCGCGGATGCTGGTACGCCGGCGCGTGTTCCAGCGCGAACGCTTTCACCTCCTCCACGCTCAATTGCGCCCCTTGTTTCAGCACGACAAAGGCTACGGGTTTCGTACCCTTGATGGCATCGTCGACGGGAATCACGCTCGCTTGCTGGATCGATGGATGCCGCTCGAGCATCTTTTCCACGTCCCCCGGGAAAATGTTTTCGCCGCCGGAAACGAACATGTCGTCGCGTCGTCCGATGAACGTGTAGAAGCCATCTTCGTCGCGACGGAATACATCGCCGGTACGATAAAAACCGTCCGGCGTGATCGGCGTCGTCAGATCCGGGCGGTTGTGATATCCATTCATCAGGCCCGGGCTGCGCATCTCCAGTTCACCTTCGCACGAGAGTTCGCCGTTGGGATCGATGAGACGAAGATCCACTTGCGGATGGGCCGCGCCGATCGCGTGCGCCGGCGTGAGCAAACCCGCGGGGTGCGGCCCGAACACGACCGGGCCGCCCTCGGTCGTGCCGTACGCGTTGATGACCTTCGCGTTCGGCAGCAGCGCATGCGTGCGCTCGAGCAACGCGCCACTGACGGGGGCCGAGCCCATCCGCACATATCGCACCGATGACAAATCCGTACGCGCAAGCAGTTCATGCTCCTGCATCATCATGGCGATCATCGGTGGCACGGAAGTGAGCCACGTGCAGCGATAAGTATCAATCGCGCGAATGTAATCGCGGGCGTTGAAAGCGGGCATCAATACGGTTGTGGCGCGCGCGGCCAGCGTAAGAAACACGAGCGCGAGCGCGTTCATGTGATAAAGCGGCGCGGCGATCAGCACGCGCTCACCGCCAAGCGGCTGCGCTTTCAAGCGCGTCTCAACCACCCAGAGATGACTCGCGTGCGAGAGCACGACGCCCTTCGGCCGTCCCGTCGAACCCGATGTATACAGGAACAAGGCCGCTTCTTTTTCGTGCGGAACTACCGGCTCGAAGCTTAAGCCGCGCGATTTTGCGGGCGCGATAAACGACTGAAATGGTTGGGCGTTGATCGCTTCTTGCTGACCATCGAACACCACGCGCAGCAGCGCAACGGGAGCGTCAGCGAAACGCTGGGAATCGGTGAAGACGAGACGCGCACCGCTGTCGGCGATCACGTCCGCAATCAGCACACGCGGGAATTTATAGTTGACCGGCACAGCGACCAAACCAGCGCGCATGATGCCCAGCATCGTCGCGACATAGTTCGCCGAATTCGCTGCGAGTAATGCAATGCGTTCGCCTCGAGCGTACCGGCTGGCGAGCGTGTGCGCCACTGCGTCGGCTAGCGTATCGAGTTCAGCGAAGGTGTATTGACGCTCGTTGAAACCATCGTCTAGTCCGATGATCGCTAGTGTGTCGGCGCCTCGGTCACTACCCTCGCCGCGCGCGATCAACGCGCCGAGATTCATCGGGAAAGTCATGGTATGAATTCCAGCAAGGTATCAAAGCGAGGCAGTGCAACGAGCGCCCTTTTCAACTCGATGGAGGCAGGGAAACCCGCTGCAGCCGCGCGCTCGCCCGATGCGCGCCAACCCGGTGTGCGGACCGTTATCGCGCCATAACGCGGTCCGCGCACGGTAATGCATTGCGCAGTCGTGCCAAACCGCGTGTCGAAATCCGCTCGCGTCCAGTACACCAGTTCGAAGCCCCGCTCGATCTCGCCGAGTTGCACATACGGTTCGGGCGCAACATCGACGAGATGCAGCGCGCTCAAACTCGTCGCTCCATTCGGATGGCGCTGCCACTCGCGACGGAACACGAGGCCGGGTGTCAGGTGCTGGCAGAAATAGACGCGGCCTCCGTCGAGCTGGCCTGGCTTCAACCGAACGGTGGTGAAGCGCGCGTCGGCGGGAGACTCGCCGTCAAGTTCGACCGGCCGCGAGAAAGTCTGCGGCGGCGTCGCGTGGAAACCGGCGTGGCACAGCGTATTGAAGGTTTCAGCCGGATCGTCGATGCGGAACACAAGACCTTCGGGACCCAGCGGGCTCGACACAATCTCCTCGCGCAGGGTCTTGCCATTGGCAGGCAAGCCGATGAGTTCAAGGTAGTGGTCATCGAACACGATCGCGTGATTGATCGACCCGAGCGTGTGATACCCGCGCGGTGCAACCGTGAAGCCGAGTTGCTCGAAAGCGTGCTGAGCAGCGTCGGTATCGAAACGCGTGTTGATGACGAGATGGTCGAGCTTCAGCATCAGGGGGTTGACGCTGCCGCCGCCGTCGCCGTCGCCGTCGCCGTCGCCGTCGCCGTCGCCGTCGCCGTCGCCGTCGCCGTCGCCGTCGCCGTTGAATAGGCGCCGCGTCCGCTGGCGACGAGCTTGCCGTCTTTATCGAAGACCTGTGCTTCGGACACGGACACTTGCGAGCCGAACTTGATCACCTTCCCCTTCACGGTCAGGTCGCCCTGGAACGCGGCACGGTGATAGTCCACGCGCAGGTCGATGGTAGGCACACCCCGTCCAGTCTTCGATACCAGCGCCCAATCCGCCGCCAGGTCCACGAGCGCGGCGAGAATGCCGCCGTGCGTGTAGCCCTTGTCGGGATTCACGACCCATTCTTCGCGCCAGGTCGCACGCAATTCAATCTCGCCCTCGCTCACCGATATCACTTTCAAGCCCAGCCATTCGTGAAAAGGACCTCGCCGCAAACGCGCCTCAATATCGTGCGCGCTCGGCAATGTTGCTTCGCTCATGATGTTTTCCTCAGTTTCTCTCGCCAAACTATTCAGGGATTGACCACGACCTTGCCCAGCACTTCGCGGTCGCGAATCAGCCGCAGTCCTTCGGCCGCTTGTTCTAGCGGCAGCGTCCGGTCGATGGACGGCACCAGCTCTCCCGCCGCGATCTGGTCGAGCAGCGCGCGCAGGTTTTCATCGTAGAAACTGTTCGAGCCGATGATCTTCAGCTCAAAGCTCCAGATGTATCGAAGGTCTTCGGCAGGCGCGTGGCCAGCCGTCGCGCCGCACACGAGCAGCGTGCCGCCGCGCTTCAGGCACTTCAGCGATGGCACCCAGGTGTCGCCGCCCGTGAAATTCACCACGACGTCCACCCCTCCCTCGTAAGTCCGGCGCTGCGGCTTGCCGTACTCGCCAATCGCCCACTTCGAGAAATCGGTCGATTTGTAGTTAACCGTATGATTAGCACCGAGTGCTTTCAGCTGCTCGCACTTCTCGTCGCTGCCGGCGCACGCGATCACCTCGGCGCCGAGTTGCTTTGCGATCAGAATGCAGGCCGTCCCCACTCCCCCGCTCGCGCCGAGAATCAATACGCGGTCGCCCGCCTTCACCGTCTTGTGCGTGACCAGCATGCGGTGTACGGTGCCGTACGCCACGGGCAAAGCGGACGCGGCGTCGTAGCTCACGGCGTCGGGTAACCGAAGCAACTGCCCGACCGACACCAGGCAATATTGCGCCATGCCGCCATCGAGCATCTCGCCCATCAAGCCTTTCCCGGGATACAGCGGGTTCACGAGCACACGGTCTCCGGTCTTCCACCCTTGCACGCCCTCGCCCAACTCCGCGATGTCGCCCGCCATGTCGAGCCCGATCACGACTGGAAACGGCACCTTGATGCCCGGCATGCCCTTCACGGTGAACACATCGTGATAGTTGAACGACGATGCACGCACGCGGATCACCACATGTCCAGGCGTTGCCTTCGGCACGGGTTTGTCGGTCACTGCGTGGAGTTGATCGAGGTCGCCGTGCTCGTTCAGCACGAGCGCCTTCATGGTCGATGGAATGGAGGTGGTCACGGTGTCTGCTCCTGTTATTGGATTGATTTCGACGCGGCATAGGGGCCGGTATCGAAGAGATCGGTGGGCAGCGTGCCTTTGATCACACCGCCGTCCACGAATATCTGGTGCTCGCGCTTGAGCGTCTCGAGGTCAATTGGATCGAAGGTCACGCGATTGATGTCCGACCATCGCGAGGCATACGCTTGCGCGTCTTCGGCGGGAAGATTCGCGCTCTTCTGCAAGATTGCGGCTACATCGTTCTGATGCGTTGCGCCCCACTGCAGCGCCGTGCGCATGCCCGCGATCAACTTCGCCACGTCTTGCGGATGCTGGGCGAGGTAGTCCGCACGGATCGCGCTCACGCCTATGTAAGGCGTTGCATCGGACTTCGTCAGCTTCTTCCATTCACTGCCAAAACTGCCGAGCCGCTTGATCTTCAATTCCTTCAGTTGTGCGATGGTTACCGATCTCAACGCGGCAGCATCGACCTGCTTTTGGACCAGGAACTGCGCGAGCCGCGCTTCGTTTCCTGGGACGATGGAAAAGTCGTTGGCCTTGATGCCGTCATTGCCCTGCAGCACCGCGGTGGCGATTGCCGCAACCGAACTGCCCGGCGGCGACATGCCGACTTTCTTGCCACGGAGGTCGGCAAGCGACTTGATCGGCGAGTCCTCCGGCGCAACGAATTCGACATCGGCCGGTTGAGTCGCAAGCACGATCTTCAACGGCACGCCCTCGGCGGCCGTGCTGAAAACAGCGGCTGCGGGCGCCGCGAATGCGAAGTCGATCGCGTTGGCGGCCAGCGCGCGATTCGGCGCGTTGACGTCGGAGAAACGAACGAAGGTGACGTCGAGGCCGCGCTGCTGCAGAAATTTTTGCGCCTCGAGCACCGCGCCGAAACCCAGGCTCACGCCGCTCGTCCAATAGCCGATGCGCATGGGTTCAGCGTGCGCCGTCTGCAAGTCGCCGAGCATCGCGGCCGTCGCAACGGCAGCTGCCGCCGCGCCTCGCCTGAAGAATGAAATGCGTTTCATGTTCCTTGTTCCCCGTTATATCAGTCGGTCTTTTTCCATCGAAACAGGCGGCGCTCGAGTGGCTTCAACACACCCGCTTCGAGCAACAGCATCAGGACAACGAGCGTGACGGTCCACGCGAAAACCTGATCGGTTTGCACGAGATCGGCCGCCTGCCGCAAGCGGTAACCAATGCCATTCGATGACCCGATCGTCTCCGCCACCAGCGACACGCGCCAGCCGAAACCGAACGCGAGCCGCGCGCCGGCGAAGAAATGCGGCAGGATGGTAGGCATGAAAATCTTGCGCATGATCTGCGTTCGCGACATGCGAAAACTGCGCGCGAGCTCGACGTGATTCCTGTCCACGGTCAGCGCGCCTTGCCATACATTCGTCAGGATCAGCGGCATTGCCGTCATGAACACGACGAAGATGGTGGTCGCGTTCGAAATGCCAAACCAGATGATGGCGAACACCGCCCAGATCGCCGACGACACGGTGTTCACAATCGATAGCAGCGGCTCGAAGAAATTCGCCACGCGCGGGCTGGAACCAAGCGCAATGCCAAGCGGCGCACCGACCGCAGCGGCGAGTAGAAATCCAGCCACCACGCGATACAGCGTGATGCCGAGATCATCGAAGAACGTGCCGCTTTGTACGAGACCGACAAATGCGTGCGCCACTCTCAGCGGCCCGGGTAATACGAACTGCGGCATGCGCAGCGATACGAGCCACCATGCCGCGAGCAGCAGGACAACGAGGACCACGCGTTGTGCAACGGTTGAAACGAACGAACTACGCGGAACAGTGGACATGGGTCAGATCAGGAGACGCAATTGGCGGATCGCCTCGGCCACGGTGGGATCGGTGGCGGTACGCGGGCGCGGCAGGTTGACATCGACAATCTCGCGCACGCGGCCAGGACGCGGCGCAAGCACCACGACTCGATCCGCAAGCACAATCGCTTCCTCCACGTCGTGAGTCACGAACAGCACGGTCATGCGCTGCGTGGCATGAATGCGCAGCAGTTCGTCGTGCATTTGTGAGCGCATCTGCGGATCGAGCTTTGAGAACGGTTCGTCCATCAAAAGGATGCGGGGCCCGGTGACAAGGCTCCGTGCAAGCGCAACGCGGCTGCGCATGCCGCCCGATAACCGGTGCGGGTGGGAATCGGCGAAACCTTGGAGTCCTACCAAATCAAGAACCGCGTTTGCGCGCGTGTGGCGTTCGCGAGCTGGAATCGCGGGACGCGCCGCTTCAAGACCGAACTCCGCATTCGCACGTGCGGTGCGCCAGGGCAACAGCCGGTCTTCCTGGAACATATACGAGAGAGCATTGCGGTCCTTCGTCCCTTCGCTGCGATTGCCGTCGATCCAGAGTTCGCCTTCGCTCGCCTCAAGCAGTCCGGCAACCATATTGAGCAGCGTGCTCTTGCCGCATCCCGAGGTGCCGAGGAGCGCCACTATTTCGCCTTGCTCGACATCGAACGAAACGTGATCTATAACCTTTAGTGTTCCGAAGTTTTTCCCGACACAGCGCAATGAGATGGCCGCGGAAGTGGTGGCGCTCATCGGCGAAGCTCCGCCACTGTGTACAGCGGCAACGATGCCCCCGCGCTGGAAAGACTCGCGTAGACCTTCTCCATTGTCATGCTCTGGAATGTCTCTATATGTCGGCGCGCAATGGTCTCCGCGCGGCGTTCATCGCCTGCGATGAACGCATCGATCATCGCGTTGTGATCGTGCTTGATCTCGGGTTTGGTGCCCTGCACTCCAAAGCCAAGCGCGACGAGACGCGACATTTTATCGAGCAAGCTGGCGAGCGTTCTATGCAAGCGCTCGTTACCGCTGGCTGCGGCTATCGCCAGATGAAATCCGCGATTCGCGTCGAGGAAAACATCGATTTGCGCCGACAGCGCCCGCTCCGGATGCGGCACGCGGCATGCCGCTTCGAGACGCCGCAGCAATTCAACGTCCACACGCCCGCAGGCCAGCCGCGCTGCCAGTGGTTCGAGTTGTACCCGCAGCGCGAACACCTCTTCGACATCTTTCAATGTGATCGCTGCAATTCGATAACCCTGTCGCGGCAGAGAACGAACGAAGCCCTCATGTACGAGCCGCACGAGCGCGATACGGCAACTCGTTTTGCCGATGTCGTACTCCGACATCAGCTGGCTTTCAGTCACGGTCGACCCGGGCATGAGCTTGCACGAAAGCAGGTCGCGGCGTATGCGGTCATAGGCGTCATCGCCGCGCAACACCACGGGAGATGACCGCGTAAGCAAATCGGGCGTGGAGCTGGCGGGTTCGTCGTAGGTCATGACTGTTGGTTGTGAGCTGCTCACGACATGAATTTGATACGTTCAAGAAACTATCGTAGGCGTTTACGTCAATTTGCGAAAACAAGTTATTTAAATATGTAAGTCCTGTTAGGAGATATCGTGGGCGGCTCAGAGCATTTGTTCCTTTCGTGTACTGCATAGTCTGAGATTTACGCTGCTTGCGCTTTCTTACAGGCTTCGCTCTTTTCGTACTGGTGGAAATTTTGACAATTATCTGCAATCCTAAGTATGTCATTTGTTGTCTCGCTCGCAACGAAGCTGGGTCCAAATCGATGAGAATGATCGCATTGTTGTTCCCAGTAAATGAAATCGAGGGAAGAACTTAAGCGAGCGCTGACCTGGCCTGCAGTTTGCATGTATCCGCTTAGCAAACTTCATGGGAGTTCGATCATGTTCAAGACTTTTGTTCCTGCCGTTGTTATCGCCTCAGCACTCGCCGCTCCAGCGCTCGCCTTCGCTCAGGACAACACGCAAGTGACGCGTTCTCAGGTGAAAAGTGACCTTCAGCAGATGGAGCAGGCGGGGTATAACCCTGCGGCTGATCGTACGACTTATCCCAACCAGGCTCAGGCCGCCGAGCAGCGCGTGGAATCGGAGCGCGGCGTTGCCGCTACGTCGTATGGTCCTTCGATGAGCGGTACGTCAGATTCGGGCGTGCGCTCGTCGATTACCCCAACGGACGGAACGCATTCTATTTATTTCGGTCATTGAGCGGTGGCGAGTTTGAAACTGGTTTGATTGCCTTACGCACGAAAAGGCAGTTAGTGATGATTGGGTGGCTTCGACGCGCGATCAGTGGGTATCAGTGGGTGATAGTCGCAACTCTGGAACGGAAGAGGCCGTTTCCAACTGTCGTTGGAAACGGCCTCTTTCATAACCTTGTTCAAAGTTGCGCGGCTTTTGCCATTTGGGAGCTGGCGATCGTCAGCTCCCTCTAACCTGTAACCTTTATTCTTGGCCTTCTGCCGTTTCATCAAGCATCCGCATTGCTGCTTTCTCCGCATTTGCCACATGTAGTCGCGCAGCTGCTGCGGCTCCTTCCGCGTCCCGCGCCTTCAACGCTTTGAATAGTTTGTCGATTTCACGAAGACTGGCTGGGAGGCGATCTGGGTGCATCAATGAGGTGGCGCGGAGCAGGTTGACCCGCGAGTATTGGCTCATCAATATCTCTTTCACCAGCGCGTTGCCGCAGTTATTGAGGAGGACATCGTAGAGTTCGGTCTTCGCCTTGAGCACGCCTGCTTGGTCGCCGGCCAGTGCTTGTGCCCGCAGGGCCTTCGCTTTTTCTCCGAATTCTGCGATGGCCGCTTCGTCTGCAATTCGAGCGAATTCTCCGGCGGCGAATCCTTCGAGCAAACCTCGGATTGCGTACAGCTCCGTGGCCTCCTGCTTGGACATAATAGCAACGACCGGCCCTTTATGCGGCACGCTACATACCAGCTTTTCGGCTTCAAGTCGGCGCAGCGCCTCCCGAACCGAGGTCCGGCTGACGCCCAGCGTCTCGCACAAGTCGCGTTCGATCAGCCGCGCGCCGGGTGCGAAGCGCCCGGACGTGATGGCTTGTCGAAGCACATTCTCCACTTGATGACGCAGCGTTTCCGGCCGCACCAAACCCATTTCGGTTGTCATTATTGTATTCCCGTCTGACAAAGATCCCACCCGCATGATACTTGATGCGACGTGTTTGAATGAATGATCGTGACGTTGGCTTTTGGTGGGTTCAGCTGACATCCGTATCTTTGGGCAAAACTCCAATCAATTCCCGGATTTGTAGGCCCGTTCGCGCTTGTGTGTGCGGATGGCGGCTGGGCGTCCGACTCGTACTTCTCTTTTCTAGCGCGCTGTAGGCGGCCAGGGAGCGCGTTTGAATGCGGATAGAGCCACGCGGCTGATAGCTGAGGTTGCACGTCACAGTCGAAGGATGCGTTTAGGATTGACCGTTAGTTGCGATTTTACAAGTTTTATTCCGTTGACCATCACGACTCGTAGGTTTGGCATGGCATGTGCGCGCCGGTTTTGTTCCATCCATTTTTGGAAATTCCGTAGCTTCGGAACATCCTCCCTTGCATGCCGGCTTGATGTTTAACCACGCCCGACGCGACTTGCATAAGCGCTCCGCCAATGATCACGAGGGACATGTGCAGCCTTCATCCGTGAAGTCTCATGCGGCTGCTGTTCCCGTTACACGCCGATGACGTTGATCGATCGATGCTCCTCGTGCAGTGAACGCGCAGAACGTCCCAGACCATCACGCCGAGGAAACGAAAGGAAGCACGCCATTAACCAATTGCCTTCAGGCCTTGTCCAGAACTCACGTCAAGCTGCACGTCACGTGTGTCCAAGGAAACACCGGCACATGAGGCCCGAAGTATCTTCTTCATCTCACGCAGGCGATCGTTGACCGTCGATGTTCTGGCCCGCGGCGCCGCTTCTCCGCCCGGCATTGTGGCCTTTACCTGGAGCGGGTGATTCTGATTGTCGTCGCACTTCAATCGGAATGCGTTGATCTGATCGGGCGTCGCCCGGATGACTTCCCTTGCATTCAACGCAGCGACGAATGCCGCTGCCCACTGTCCGGTCGAGATGCGTGGCTTTGCTTCACGGTAGTCGTGGACGCTGATCGAATCCGCTGCGCTTGCGACCGTGATGAGGCGAGTGTTTGCCTTATCGATAAACACGTGGTCGGCGCACTGACGCACAGTGGCGTCGATATTCGCGGTTTGCGCGTTCTGCTCGGCCAGTCGTTCGGCAGCGAGTCGCTTGGCGCGAATCTGATGTCCAAAATCGACCGGTGAACGCAGCAGAGCGCGAAGATAGCTTATGGGGCGCTTTGCATTTCTCAGATGCTCCCAGGTCGCTTCGACCACGTCTGAAAGCAGCTTTGCCTGCGCTTTCGCTTCTCGCATGAGTTTAAAAATCAAAAATTGACGAAAACCCAAACTCAGCAAGCGCTGGAGATCCGCTGGGAGTTCTCCTGGTTGTCTCTTTTGATTCTTAGGGAATAGATCCTTATATATAGCTCCGTCTGCCACCGTGACACACGGCCGGCTAAACGAATGGCTGGATGCGCTGAGTGCCGTATCGTCCTGCGAAGACGGATCAGCTAGGCGTGCAGCTGATCCGTCAGGAAGCGAGGAAGGGGAAGATTGCGCCATGGACGGCTGAGACACCGCTGGCGGAGACATATACCCCAGCACGATCGCGGACTTTTCCGTGAGGTGGAGATAGGCGCGCCCAAACAACCCTGCGGTTCCAAAGCGTTTCTGGGGCACACGTTCAATCAGACCGGCTACTTCGAGGTCATCCAGGCTTCGATAGAACGTGCGCATCGATTGCATGGCGCGTCCCGTCAAAAGCTCTCGGCGGGCGAATATGGCGGCGTACGGCCGATTGGCGTCAACCGTGCGTGCGAGTGCGGCCAACACAGCTCGGGCTCGAGCAGGGAGTGCCGGGAAGTTTGCCGCACGATGAGCGGCCCGAAATACAACCCAAGGGAGATTTGATTGACCGGCGAGAAATTCATCCAGCGCGGTTTGGTCGATGTCAACGGAGTCGTCGGAGGGTGGAAGAAGGTACAAGTCCCCCTCGCCAGCAACGGAAAGTTGCGCGATAAGCATGTCACACGTCCATTTCTTCAAAATGGAAGAGAAACGCTTGACTGCCGATCGCTATCCGCTACACTTCGAGGTGTTGGGCCTTTATCCGATTCCCGTCGGAGAAATGCAGCGGTGGGCAAGCGACAGCGAAGCCCGGTTACTCAAAAGCCTTCGGTTCCCGCCGAAGGCTTTTGTTTTTCCTGCAGTCGAATCAGTTCATGATCATTCCTGGCTCTTTGGTTAAGTCCATGATTTTTAACGGTTCCCTACTAGGGAAGTCGTGAGTTTTGATTCGCGACTTCCGGGTACTGGAGTGCTGTGCGCTAAGTCATTGATTTAAAGCAGTTCCCTACTAGGGATCACTGCTTTTCGAGTTCCGACTCGATAAACGCGTGAATTCGTTCGGCCCACTGCTCTGCTTCGTCAGCCGCTTTGCCTGAGAACGACACTCCAATCACTCCGTTTCGAGCCGAAATCTGGCAAACCTTCTTGGCTCCGCGTTTGATAATCAGAGGCTCGTGCTTCTCGCGCGGCGCTCGATCCGGCTTCGTCGAAGCAACCGCTTGCGCTTGGGTATATGTGTCGTCGGTTAAAAGTCGCTCGATGGCTGCTTTAACCTTGTCGACACGGCCCTCCGCCACTGCCTTCGCCATTTGCTCTGCAGCGTTACTTCCCAAACGCTCGGGACGAGTTGCCAGCAGTTCCTTGCATTCGTCCGGCAGCAAATCAAACTTCATGATCCGGCCGACATGTGAGTCGCTGATGCCTGCCGCTTTTGCCAAATCTTCCTTCGTGATTCCGGTGGAATCGTGAAGCGACTTGAAGCCCCAAAATTTCTCGAAGTCCGAGAGAGTAGGCGACAAGAGATTGGAAAAGAAGGCGGCGTACTCAACCATCGACGCATCGATGTCCAGCACAATGCCGTCAATCTCAGTGCGGCCCAATTCCCGATACACCGAAGCCCGGTTATGACCAGCCACGATGTCGTACTCGCCGTCGTGGCGCTCGCGCACCGTTATAGGCTGCGCGAGGGGGTATGCCGACAGATTGGCTTTAAGCTCGGCGTATTCCGACGATGTAAGGCGTCGGCGACGACCCGGGATCTCGTGAAGTTTGTTCAGCGGGAGCTTGCCGGGCGCTCGCTGTTCCAGCGCCCGCTTCAGCTTGTCAATTTCAGCCTGCTGGCTGTGAACGCGCCCTTGAAGACCGATCAGCTGCCCAGGCGCAGTGCGCGGTGCGACCGGTTCCGAAGGTGCATCAATCCCGTCGTCATCGAGTCGAATTCCTGCCGCCTTCGCCTTTTGTTTCGCTGCTGTAGACATGCTTACTCCTTGTCCCAGAGGTAACAGACCTTGCTGTCGATCAGATCGACGACCTGGTCATACGGCACGCGAATTCGTCGAAGCGTCGCGGCATTGCCGTCATAGTTAGGGAAGTCGTACACCGTCGAAAAATCGTTCGTGGTCGTTCGGGCAAGGTCGGTTTCCGGGATTTCGACGGGCAAGACGCGCTCGCCGTAAGTCGTAATGACCCAGTCCCGCACGATGGACGCATTCGCCTTGTTCGGCATGCGCGTCACCAGGATGTCGATGAAATCGAACACCTTGGCTTCATCGGCCGATTCGCCGAACTGCTTCATGCCGGAGACCATGTCGGAGAAAAGCGACCAGAACTGGACCATCGACGCGAACGAGAGCGTGTCCGGCATCACCGGCACGATGACTCCATCGGCGGCAAAAAGCGCATTGATGGTCAAGTAACTCAGCGTGGGCGCGGTATCGATGATGATGTAGTCGTACTCGTGCTTGAGTTCCGCGAGCCCGTCGTTCAGCACGTTCCAGAACTTCGCGCTCGGCGACGCGTGAACGCGCGCCGGCAGCATGAATTCAGCGTTGAACAAATCCGTGGATGACGGGATCAGGTCAAGGTTTTCCCAATACGTCTGCATGGGCAAATGCTTCATATCGAAGGATTCGCCACTGACGTAAGCCTCAATCAAGGGCAAAATAGTCTGGTCGCCATTGATTTCCGCGTGCGGGTTGATCCCGTACAGCGTGGTCGCGCTGCCCTGCGGGTCCATATCTATATGGAGAACCTTGCGGCCGTGACGCAATGACAAACCCTGCGCCAGCACCATGGAGGTTGTGGTCTTGGTCACACCGCCCTTGAAGTTGCCGATCGCAATGACTTTGCCGTCTTTTCCCGCTGGACGTTGTCTTGGCTTACGTTCCGCCCGAACCCACTCGATGGTTTCGGCGAGCGTAAATTGTCGCGCGGCCCCCGGCTTTTCCTGGGTGCCTTGCGGCAGCTCTCCTTTCTTGATCAGATAGGAGAAGCGAGCTTTGTCGATGCCGCATAGTTCCTGCAGTTTGCCGCTCGGGAACACCGGGGCGACCTTCCGTGGGAACGGCTGGAGCATTTGAGTGCGAATTCGCTCGAGCATTTTCGCGGAGCGAGCCGCCAAATTGACGAGGTCGTCCGGCGTCACCTCGATAGGTGGCGTCGAAAGGTTAATATCCATGCGTTCTTCCCGGTGGCTCTGGTTCTACCAAAAACGTGGATTCTCCCTTAAAAGGTAGAACCGACGGTAAGCGAAGACTAAGAGGTATACGGAGTAAACGCAAGTAAACTTTGCCGAGCCCGAAAGCCGCAAAGGCACGTGGTTGTTAGGCCTAGGGGAGAAAGCTGAGAAAAGACTTGAGGCGAATCGAGGGTTTGGCGGCGCTTTTCGTCTGTAGATTCAAGCGCCGGCGAGGGATTTGTTGCTATCAGCGCGTCGGCGACATGCCGCTTTTACCGTTCGCAATCCCGCCCTGACGACTGGTTTTCACATACAAAAGCGTAGTGGACAGGCTAGCGTGGCCGAGCCGGATTTGGACTTCGCGGCAGTCCGTGCCGCGTTCTAGCGCGTGGTGCGAGTGAGTGTGGCGAACCCAATGCGTGCTCGCGTTGAAACAGCGACGTGAATCGAGCAGATTTTGCGGCGTTGAAAGAACAGCGACCCAGGAGAAAAGCCGGCGGAACACCTGTCCCATGCCGTCGGGCGTCAGCGAATTACCGGTGCGAAAGTGTGCAAGAAGAGGGGTGTCGGACGGACAGGCACTGGGGTCGACGGGCAAACCGCGGGCTCGCAGGCTCTCAAAAACCAATCCCATTACCGCTGATGAGACCGGAACAGTTCGAGCCGCACGGCCTTTTGCGGGCACTGTCAGTTGCCACGCGCTAGCCGATGCGCCGTCAGGCCGGGGCTCCAAGTCGTTCTCCAGCGTGGGTCGAACCAGGCGGCCGGTTGTTGCGTCCGCTAATTCCGCCCGCCGGAGCCCGGTCGAGTACGCGAGATTCAGCGCCAGATAATCACGCAAACCCCGTTGAGAGTACTGGTCGCGAGAGGCCGCCTGGACCACGCTCTGCCACTCCCCGTGGTTGAGAGAGCGCCCTGAAACGTCGATCCGCGCGCCGATTTCCACTGCCGCGACAGTCGAAAAAGGATTGCGCGCCCAATAGTTCTGCTCGACCAGCCACTGGCCCATCGCGTGAAGAATTGCCCGCGCGGTTTCCCGGCTGCGATTAGAAAGGGAGCCGATGAACGGTCGCCAATCGAGATGAGTCCGCTCTATTTTCGCCCGTCCGACCCAGCGTGCGGCTGGTTGCGGATCGGCCAGAAACGTCTCGATATACCCCGCGCAGTCGGCGTGATCCAGCGACGACAGCGCTTTCTTCTTCTCGTTGATTGCCCACAACAGCAGGCGCTCCGCCTCCCGGCGGTAGGCGCGAGCGGTGTGCGGGCTGTGCTGCCGAGTGGCGAGCCACGTGTCGATTGCTTGCAAATCCGTGTCCAGCGGGCACGAAGAACGGTGGTTTTGCGCCCGGTTGGTGCCGGCAGAACCGTCCATTTCCGCGGGTACAGCCAGTGATTCGATCGGCACGATACCATTCTGGCGCGGCCGGACGAGCGTCGGATCGCCCTGCAACAAGCGTCGGCGGGGAATGAGCGCGCGTCTGGACAGCGTATGACGGAGCGAATCGGCGTGAAGAGCAAGCCAGTCAACAATCCGGCGAGCCGCCTTTGGCCCGACGCGCGCCACACTTGCATACCAACGGTGGCCGCGCGTCTCGATGAATCCGAGCAAATCGCCGAGCGTATGAATACCCGTGTGCTGAAGACGGCCGGCAATTGCTGGTTCGAGCCAGCTCGCGACCGGGTGGCCGGGCTGCGGAGCCTGGACCAGGCTGGCTTCCATGCGGGCGAGGGCGTCAATCTGGCGCCGGCGCAGGCGGGCATTGCGGGTCGTGCGTCTATCAATGCCCTGTGTGCTCTCCTGAGAAAACTCCGCCTGATACAGCTCCAGCAGCTCGGCTTCGCTATGAAAACCGTCAGGATCGACGGATTCCCGATAAGCCTCAAGCGATGGCATCTCGCTCGCCGCCAGCCGTTGTGTATCGGGAATGCTGCCTGGTCTCAGGCGCAGAAGATGCGTGGCTTCGACATCGCGGGTACGGCGGGCGGCACCTGACAGGGTGTCACGCAACAGGCCGATTAAACGACGAGTCGCCCGGAGGTCGGTGGTGGCATCGCCGTAAGTAGCGTGCAGTTGCTCGACCGAAATGCCATCCAGATATCCGCGATAAAGCGCGAAATGCTCACGAGTAAGCCGCTTGATTGAGGCGCGGTTCTCGGCATTGCGAATGGATGACGATGGTAAAGCGGCTGGCATGAGTTATTTATGCTGTCGTTTCAATAGCTTGGAGCGAGGCTACCAGCGCAGAGGCTGTTTGACAACAAAAAACGCTACATCTGATAAGTATACGGCCAGGTGTGAGAGATGGGCATTCCTTGTCATGCTGGCCGGGTAGTAAAAGCTGAAAGGCAATGCAACGCCGCCGACACATTGAACCGTCGGCGCGTGTCGGTTCCATTGACTATCCGACACGCGCCATCGCTACCAACTACAAGAGACTGGCGATCACGCCGCGAGCGCTTCGGCCACTACGGTAGCCAGCGGCGTCGTCGGCCGGCCAAGGAGTTGGCTCAACTGCCGACCATCGTCGAAGAGCGCGCCCTTCGATGTAGCCGCATCCGAGTCCGACAGCAGCGCAGCCATCACTTCCGGTAACCCGATACCGACCAGCGCCGCCTTATAGTCCGCCTCGGACAGATTCTGGTATTCGACCTTCTTGCCCGACTGCCTGGTTATTTCGGCTGCGAGCTCGGTGAGGGTGTAGGCGGAATCGCCGGCCAGTTCATAAACGCGCCCAGCCTGCGCATCACGAGTCATCGCGAGCGCTGCCGCTTCCGCATAGTCCGCCCGCGCGGCCGATGAAATCTTGCCGTCGCCCGCGCCGCCGAGGATCGCGCCGTGTTCGAGCGCAGCGGCGAGGCTTCGGAGGTAGTTCTCGGTGTACCAGCCGTTACGTAGCAAAACGAACGGTACGCCCGATGCGCGCAGTGCTTCTTCCGTCTCGCGATGTTCATCGGCTAATCCAAGCGGCGACGTATCGGCGCGCAGCACACCGGTGTACCCGATCAATCGCACGCCATTGCGCTTCGCGGCATCGATTGCCGCGCGATGCTGGACTGCGCGCCGGCCAATTTCACTCGATGAAATCAGCAACACTTTGTCCGCGCCCTTGAAGGCGGCGTCGAGCGTGGCGGGTTCGTTGTAGTCAGCGCGACGGACTTGGACGCCGAGCGCGGCGAGATCCGCCGCCTTCTCCGGACTGCGCACCGCCGCAACAATGCCACCTGCCGATTGGGTCTTCAACAACGCTTTGATAACGAGCCGGCCGAGTTGGCCGTTGGCTCCGGTAACGACGATCATGATCAAACTCCTGGAATAAATGGGACCGAAGCCGTACCGTATCGGATAAACTAACTTTTCGTAAGTACGTACGCGAAGGTAAGTATCCATGGATTCAAATGTTGATTTGGCTCAGGACGGTGTGCCGTTATCGGCGATGTTGCGTCGCGGCGAATTGCTGTCAGCGGACTGCCCGTCGCGGGAAGTGCTGAAGCACGTCACGAGCCGATGGGGTGTTCTCGTGTTGATGGTGCTGCTCGAGCAGACTTGCCGTTTCAGCGATCTGCGCCGGAAGGTCGATGGCGTGAGCGAAAAGATGCTCGCGCAGACGCTGCAGTGGCTGGCCGCCGATGGCTTCGTGATTCGCACTGTGTATGACGAAGTGCCGCCGCATGTTGACTATCGGCTGACGCCGCTGGGGGAGGAGGTCGCGCGCCAGGTGACGTCGTTGGCGGACTGGATCGAAATTAACCTGTCGCGCATCCTGAGTGCGCGGACGGTGAACGCGTAGCGGCCGCGAGGTTTTTCGTGCTGCCCAGACCCGATCCGCTGGCTCGTGCTTCAGCGGATCTAAGGCCCCGGCAGTACGGTTGAGCTTATGACTGACCGGCAACGCTTTCGCGCGCCACAAGACTAGCGCGCATCCAGTCTTCGAGCCCGCAAGCCGCAATGCCGCGTTGGGCATTGAACGTCTGCAACTTGTCCCACGCTACGCCTTTCCCTTCGGCGAATACCGCGCGATATTTCTTGATCGAATTCTCCGGATCATCGGCCAGTTCGCGTTTCAATTCCGGCACGCTCCACTCGGTGCGACGGACATTCAGGTCCAGTAGTTTATCGATTGAATCGGCGAGTTGACGGTAAGTCACGGTATCGCCCGCGATATACACAATCTGATTCACGATACGCGGCTCCGCGAACACAATCTCGGTGGTCAGCGCGCCAATGTCGCCGGCGGTTGTCACGGTCACGCCGATGTCCCAGCTTCCCAACGCGTTCACGGTGTTTTGCGCGAGATCCACCACGCCGAACGACGGTTCGAAGAGAAAGCTGGTAAACATGCCCGTCGATACGATCACCCATTCCGTCTGATTCTGCGAGCGCAGCAGGTCGCGCACGTCGAGCTGCTCATCGAACAGATCCTGCGGACTGTCACGGCCGATAACGTCGTAGTCAACGCCAAATTGCCAAGGGAAATATCGCTTCACGCCCGCCTTCAGCGCTGCGCGGGCGAGCTTGCGCTGAACGCCGCTGCCGCCCACGAATCCCGTGCACGAGATGACCGTGTGGAAGCGTTCAAAAACCGCAGCCAGCGAGTCTTCCGATTGCGCCGCCAGATCACCGGCGACCAGTTCGATCCCAAGCGTCCGCAGCTCGGCAATGTCTGTTTGCTTGGCGAGATCCTGCGAATCGATGGTCGATGGGCGCAGCAAAACCGCGATTGAAATTCCTGTTGCCGGTGTAGCGCGGCCCGCGAGACTGCGCAACATGGCCATGCCGAGTTCGCCTGCACCCAGGACAAGAATAGAATTAGCATGCGACATACGAGTACCCTTTTTAGCTTGAGAGAAGTTGTCGGATGCGTGTTTACGCGACCCGTTATCACCGGTTCATTTCTCCGCAGTGGGTTTAAGGGGAGATCCTCCGGACACTCGAAAGTCTAGTGGCGCGGGTGCACGGCATTGTTCGCCGTCACTGAAATGAGAACGCGCGCACATCGAACGATGTCGAACGATTCAGTTTTCGAACTGCCTGTCACCGACGAAATAAACGACGCAATAGAACCGGACACGTGGCCGTTCATGGACAAACTTCAAGCGATGACAACCTTTGCCCGGGTCGTCGAAACGCAGAGCTTCAGCAAGGCGGCGCAGACCTTGTCAATGCCACGGTCATCGGTCACGACGGTCATCAAGAATCTCGAGAAGCATCTGGGTACGCCGCTGCTTCGGCGAAGTACACGGACTCTCAGCCTCACCGATGCAGGCGGGCGTTATTACGCGTCGTGCCGGGCGATCCTCTCGGACATAGCGCAGGCAGAGAGCGGCCTGTTAGCGGATGCGGCGACTCCACACGGGCGAATACGAGCGGGTATGCCGGGCGTATTAGGCCGCGCGATCGTGCTGCCGCGGCTGCGGGAATTCGAACAGCTTTTTCCCGGCATTGAACTAACGCTGGTTCTTAGCGATCGCCCGGTCGACCTGATTTACGATGGTATCGATTGCGTCATCCGCACTGGCGAACTGACGGACTCGACGTTGACCGCACGCAGGCTGGGCCAACTGAACTGGTTGACTTGCGCGGCGCCACGATATCTTAAGGAGTACGGTGAACCTGATACCGTCGAGTCGCTCAGCGATCATCGCGCGGTCAACTATATAGCGAACGCGACGGGCCGGCCGCTCGACTGGCGCTTCAAGGTGGACGGTGAGAATGTCACGGTCACCATGCCAAGCCGATTCGCCGTCAATGAGACAGAAGCGTATTTGCAATGCGGCCTGGAGGGACTGGGATTGATCCAGTTGTCGGAGTTTGTCGCGTCGCCGTATCTGGAAACCGGGCGTCTGAAAGAGGTTCTGGCAAGCGCGAGAAGTGCGCCGGTGCCCATTTCAATTGTTTATCCGAACGGGAGGAATGCGGGCGCGGCTATCAAGGCTTTCGTCGATTGGATCATCCGGATCTTTCCGCAAAGCGGCGTCAATGACTAAAACATCTTCAGGGCGAAGGATAAAACGCGTTGAGCGCCTGATTGAACGTTGCTTTGGAGAAGGGGCCGAGGTGTTTCGATAACAGCCGGCCGTTTGCATCGTAGAAAAGCGTGGTCGGAAAGCCGATAGCACCCACGGCTTTCGCCACTGCGTGCGCGGGATCAAGTAGGGAATTCTGGATATGCAGGTCATGAGACTCAAGATAACTATCCACATGACTCGCGGTTTCGCCCTGGTTGACAAACACGAGATTGACGCCGGGATGGTCAATTTGTGCGCGCGCGAGCACCGGCATTTCAGACTGGCATGGGCCGCACCATGACGCCCAGAGATTGACCACGGTCGGGTGGCCGTCGCCTGTGGTGAGCGCTTGTTGATCGCCGTCGCGATTCATCAACGCAATCGAAGGAATGGTCTCAGGTGTTCTATAAAAAGCGATGGCAGCATTCGCTACGCCCCATACCAGCACGCCTGACGATACCGCGATGACCAGCGGTTTCCGCATCGACGGTAAACGAAAGAAGAACCGCGCAGCCACGCAAAGCCCGGCCAGGATCCCCGCGATAAAGTCGAACCCGAGATCGCGGATATCGAACATCTTCAGGAAGTTGTCCTGGAAGTCAGGGAAAAAGCGAATGACAAACGATAAACGCGCGACCAGCAATCCGACCCATACGCTGGTGAAAATTACCCGTTGAAGTTTCGGCTCGCCATGACTCGCGAACTGCGCAACAAGTAATGCTACTGCAATACTCAACACGAAAATCAGCGGGTGCAGCGGTAACGCGATCGGACCTATATTCAATTTCAACCTCATGCTTCTTGCCATCTACAACGGCATCAAGCTATATCCATCTTTTTGCAAAAGGGTAATGGTCGTGAGTGCAGAAAGTGAGCGCGTCACGCCGGGAAGAAGGGCATCTTGCGGGAAACCATTGGCGATTAGCGCCTGCGCGCAAACCGATATTTCAACGCCCGCTGCTTGCAGCGCTCCAATGAGGCGCGCATTCGGATTTGGCCGTGAATGGGCGGCCTGGTATGGCGAGTCGTTCAAGACACTCGATGTCGCTTCGCCGTGGATAACCGCGACACAGTGAAGCCGATCCGGCGTCACCCCGGACATGCGGTACAAGTTCACGGCGCGCGCGACGCGCTCGAGTCCCGCATTAGGCGCCTCGGGCTTCTTGCCTGGCGCGCTGACCGAAAAAACGATCCGGTATGTCGCATTCGCGTCCGGCAGGTGAACCGCGCCGTCGATCCAATGCGCTTGTCCAAATTCCTCGATGACAGGACTTCCCGGAGCGAACTTAGCTTGCGTCATGACTTGCCTGCATCGATTAAGAGTTTGAGTTGATTCAGTGTCAGCGCTCCGAAAGTTATCGCGCCTGCCACGAGTGATAGAGCATATAGGTTGCGACCGAAATAATCATCGCGGAGAAAACGCGATTCAGCGCGCCACGCTTTCGTGCGAGGCGACAGGCCGCCTGAGTGCCCAATAAACCGCCAACCACGCCACCGCCGATAAATTCCGCCGCAACCAGCCAGTCGACTTGACCCGACAGCGAGTAGTTGATCGCTGTTGTCAAACCAAACGAGCCGACCGCGAATAGCGACGTGCCGATTGCATCGACGATCTGCATTCGACCGGCGAACATCAGGCCCGGGACGACCAGGAAACCTCCGCCGATCCCGAAAAATCCGGACAAGCTTCCTGCACCCAATCCCGTTCCGCATAACCGCGGATAAGGCGTCGGGTAAGCGCCGGCAACGGCCGTGGCCGAGGGGCGCGGCCGGAGCATGAGGAACGCGACGAAGCACATCAGGAACGCAAAATAAGTCAAAAGCCTCTGGCCGTCGACCAGTTTGCCGATGCTCGAACCCAGCATTGCGCCAAGCACGCCGCTCGCCGCGAACGCGAAGGCGGGTCCCCAACGGACATGCCCGGCGCGCGCGTGCGGAATCATGTTGATGTAGGCGCTGGCCGCGACCGCCAACGCCGCGGTCCCGATCGCGATGTGCGGGTTCTGGACACCGACTACGTAGAGGATCAGCGGCACGGCGAGGATCGAACCGCCCCCACCGACGAGGCCAAGCGAGAAGCTGACGAAACCGCCGCAGAGCACCGCTGCGATTGCTTGCGTCACGGCAGCGGAAGCATGAAGGGTCATCGATCAGCCCTGGCGCGTTGCGGGCGTCGATGGCTGACCGCATGCCAGGTTCGCGGGGATGGCGACATCCATCATCTTGGGGCTCGGAAGATTCAAGCCCTTCATGATTGCCACGTATTCGCTCTCGGTTTTCCCCGCGAGTCTTGGATTGAAGTGCTTCTCCTCACCGATGCTCGACGCGGTCCATCCCTTGTAATCGTGAGCCGGGTAGAGCGTGGTTTCGTCGGGTAGCTTGAACAGTTTGTTGACGATCGAATCCCACGACCGATGCGCGTCGCCGCCCTGAAAATCAGTTCGTCCGCTGCCGCGAATGAGCAGGACATCGCCGGTGAAAACGGCTTGCGGTGCCGAAGGGTTCAAGACGAAGCTGAACGATTCATCGGTGTGGCCGGGCGTATAGAGCGCGCGTAGCGCGATGCCGTCGATACGCAGGATTTCATCTTCACGCACATGCTGCGATACGCAATGCGCCTTCGACATCTCACCCATGATCGTCGTGCACTGCGTGGCATCGCGAAGGTCGCCAAGCGCCGTGATGTGATCGGCATGGGTGTGGGTGTCAATGGCATGAACCAGCCGCAGATCCAGCTGCTCGATCACTTTCAGATATTGGTCGAGCTGCTCTTTTACGGGATCGATGATGAGCGCTTCCCCACCTGCCCGAGAGGCGAGCACGTAGGTGTAGGTGCTTGACTGGCCATCGAAAAATTGCCGGAACAACATTGCCTTATTACCTCGAAAAACTCCGCTATATTACTTTTACATATAAGCTTATCTCTATATAGAATAAAGTATTCAGAGCCGGGAAGTCAACGATTGAAAGGCGCCTAAGGTAATAAGAAGGGGGGAATCAACTGAGGGTATCGGCGCAAACACGAATGCGCGTTAAAGCCGTCATCGCGTACGCTAAGCCATGCCATTCACGATGAATCGGAGAGCACTCTATGAAATCCCTGGTTGACCAGCTTGGACAGTACGCGGTGTATCACCGCGACTCGCGCAATATCGTTTCGCATCTCATCGGCATTCCATTGATCGTGGTCGCGGTCGCCACGCTACTCGCCCGTCCGGCGCTCGGCGTGACGGGCACGCTGAGCGTGTCGCCGGCAATGCTGCTCGCCGCGGCAGTCGCCGTGTTCTATCTTCGGCTCGACCTGCGGTTCGGAATCCTGATGACCATTTTGCTCGCGCTGAGCGTGTGGGCGGGAAAGCTGCTCGCGATGCAGACAACCGCATCTTGGCTTGCCTGGGGACTGGGACTGTTTTTTATCGGCTGGGTGATCCAGTTCATCGGGCACTATTTCGAAGGCAGCAAGCCGGCTTTCGTAGACGATGTCATCGGGCTGGCGGTGGGGCCGCTCTTCATCGTCGCGGAGCTGGCGTTCTTCCTCGGACTGCGCGACCCCGTTCGGCGTGCAATTGAAGAACGCGCCGGCCCCATACACGGCGCTGCCGGTAAAGGAGCCGTTCGCTGACCGTCGGCCCCTTGTATGGCGACATTCTCGGCTCCCTTTCAATTAGCTAGGGTTTACACTAAATCAACAATAATCCCTTGCGCAGTCTGCTATTAATCTTAAGCGTGCATTTACCTACACTTGAATCACTGAAACGCGAACAGGGTTGTTCGCGGCGAAAATCAAGATTCGGAGGTAGGTCATGAAACTCGTTCACTCGCTTGTTGCTGCAGCGCTCGCTATCCCGGCCGTGTCGTCTTTCGCGCAATCGAACGCGCCCGTTACTCGCGCCGAAGTAAAGGCCCAACTGGTCCAGCTTGAAAAGGCGGGCTATCAACCCGGTCGCGATGACCCGTATTACCCGGCTGACGTTCAGGCTGCCGAAGCGCGTGTGTCTGCGCAAAACGGCGCTGCCAACAGCTACGGCGGTGTAATCGATGGCACGTCCGCATCGGGTGGCCACGCAGTCGTGAGCCCAATTTCGAATGACAACGGCACGTCGATCTACTCCCGCCATTAATCGACGTTAGCCGCTCGCAATATCAAGCCGCGCAGAAACGATGGCGGCTTGGAAAAATGCTTCGAAGAGAGTTGGTGAGCGCGTGGTGATCTTGCGCGCTCATTCAATTCACTTAGCCATATCGAATCAACGAATTAACGAATCTACGAACAGCACCTCCTCCAGCGGGTCGCTCCGATCCCGATGGAATTCGCCCAACTCATAGTTGGGCTTTTTTTGCTTTCGACAAAATGCGCAGGGGGAGCAGCGAGGTGCCTACGCCTCAGCCGAGTGCTTTGAGCGCGGCCGCAAATCGAGGATCCTTCAGATACGCGACGTTAAACCGGCAGTACGGCGAAACGCTTTCCGCGTGAGGCGAAAAGACCGTCCCCGGCGCGAGAATGACGGATTGCGCGAGCATCGCTTTCGCAAACTTGATCGAGTCCTCGCAATGCGGCAGCGCTGCCCAAAGATAGAGGCTCTGTTCGCTGACCTTATAGATCGTCGCGCCCAATGCGTGAAGCGCGTTGACCCCCGCTTCGGTCGCCCGTCGAAGTTTCTCCTGCATATGATTGGTGTGACGCAGGAAGTGGCCATCGCTGAGAATGGCCTCCAGCGTGCGCTCGCAATACTCCGAACTGCTCACGTGCGTCAGCATTTTTACATCGGCGAGATCGCTTGCCAGCGCCGGGTCGCAAGCAAGAAAGCCCACGCGCAACGCGGCGGATACCGACTTCGCGAAACTGCCGATATAAATCGTCCGGCGCAATTGATCCAGCGTCGAGATGCGCGTAAGCGAGCGTGGTTTCAGGTCGGCGAGCGCATCGTTTTCGACAATCGTGAGATCGTAGGTTTCGGCCAGCCGGAGTATACGATGCGCCTTCGCGGCGCTCGTGTCGGTCGCGGTCGGATTGTGTCCCACTGATTGCGTGAAAAAAAGTTTCGGCCGATAGGTTTTCAAGTGCTCCTCGAGCACCGCGATGTCAGGGCCATCAATCTCTCTTGGCACGCCGACCATGTTCGCTCCGCTCAACTTCAACTTCCCGAACAGCGGGTAATAACCGGGGTCGTCGACGAGTACGGTGTCGCCCGGACGCACGAAATATCGCAGCACCATGTCCATCGCCTGATTCGCGCCGTGCGTGAGCACGATCTGCGTCGGCGCGGCTTCAATCTCATACGCGGCCAGCTTCTGCTGAAGATGCTGGCGCAACGGCAGATATCCGAAGCGGCTGCCGTATCGAAACAGCGAACCCACGCCGGTCCGGACCACACGCTGATGGAATTGATCCAGACGCGTTTCTTCCAGCCACTCAACCGGCGGAAATCCTTCGCCCAGGTTAAGAAACTCGGGCTTGTTCTGCAGCTGTTCACGCATCAGCCAGACAACATCCATAGCCCGGTCCAGCGTGGTGGGTTCTTCTCCGACCGGCTGTACGTCGACCGAACGTGACACGAAAAATCCCGACCCTCGCTTCGGTTCGATCAGGCCGCTTGCCGTCAGGATGTCAAAGGCGCTGATAACGGTGTTCTTCGAGCAACCGTTCCCCTCAGCGTATTCCCTAATCGATGGCAATTTGGCGCCAGCCTGAAGCAGGCCGTCTTTGATCTGTCTGGCCAAATTGTCTGCGATGGAGCGAGGCAGGCCCGTCTTTTCGCGTTGCATGATCCTGATTGCTCCGTGTCCGACTGAATTGTTCTGGGTACAGTGAGGTCGCTGTCTCGGGTAAGTGTGCCTTTTAATAGGGTACAGCCGGCCTATTATTCGCTCGATCCAGCCACTTCCGCAAGCAGGGACGCGAGGGGCGAATGAATAACAGCGAAAGCCAAGGAGCATTGCGAGTGAACATCGATTCAAAGTTGCCGAATTTTCGCGGGCTGTCGCCGGCGCAGCGTCTGAAGCACATTGCCGAGGCAGCAAATCTGAGCGACGCCGACCATGCGTTGCTTGGCAACGCCGATGCACTTTCGCTGGAAACCGCCAACGGCATGATCGAGAACGTGATCGGGACGTTCCAGTTGCCCATGGCCGTAGCCGGCTACTTCCAGATCAACGGGCGCGACGTGCTCGTGCCCATGGCAGTGGAGGAACCTTCGATAGTCGCCGCAGCGTCGTTCATGGCAAAGATGGCGCGCGAGGGCGGCGGTTTCATCACGTCGAGCACCGCGCCGCTGATGCGTGCGCAAGTGCAGATCATCGGCGTGAGCGATCCTTACGGCGCGCGTTTGTCGATCCTCAAGCACAAGGAAGAACTGATCCAGCTGGCGAATAGCCGCGACAAGGTGCTGATCGGTCTCGGCGGAGGTTGCAAGGACATCGAGGTTCACGTGTTTCCCGAAACGCCTCGCGGGGCGATGGTGGTGGCGCACCTGATCGTCGATGTACGCGATGCAATGGGCGCGAACACCGTCAATACGATGGCGGAGTCCGTGGCGGGACGCATGGAGGAGATCACGGGCGGTAAGGTTCGCCTGCGCATCTTGTCGAACCTCGCCGATCTGCGCCTCGCCCGCGCGCAAGTTCGTTACTCCGCCGAGACGCTGACGACCAGGGAGTATTCGGGCGAGCAGGTGATCGAAGGCGTGATTGATGCCTGTTTGTTCGCGGCCATCGATCCGTACCGCGCCGCGACGCATAACAAAGGGATCATGAACGGCATTGATCCGGTGATCGTCGCAACGGGTAACGACTGGCGCGCGGTCGAAGCGGGCGCGCATGCGTATGCGTGCCGGAACGGTCGATATACATCGCTGACCACGTGGGAAAGAGCGCGTAACGGTGATCTGGTAGGCACCATCGAGATGCCGATGCCCGTGGGTCTTGTCGGCGGCGCCACCAAAACCCATCCGCTCGCGCGGCTCGCCCTCAAGATCATGGACGTGCACTCGGCTCAGGATCTCGGCGAGATTGCTGTGGCCGTCGGCCTCGCGCAAAACATGGGCGCGCTGCGCGCGCTCTCCACCGAAGGTATCCAGCGCGGGCACATGGCGCTTCACGCGCGCAATATCGCGATGTCCGCGGGTGCGGCCGGCGTGGATATCGACTGGGTCGTTGGAAAGATGGTTGCTGCAAACGATGTCCGTACCGACTACGCCATGACGCTGCTTGCCGGACCTCGCGACGCTTGAGCAGCGACCGTGGGCACGACGGCGATAACGAAACAAAAACTTCCGCAAACGGAGGAGACAATGAAGCATTCAGTATTGGACGCCGATGAGGCGTTGAGATCCACGTCCGTTGGCACGAGTACAGACGTCGATGCGCGGGTTTCCCATCTGGTTGAAGTGTGGGGAGACACCGTCGATATCCGGCATCTCGCGTGGTCTGTCGTGCTTGGCGTCGGCATCAGCCTCGGCGCATTTTTCTCGGCCAATTATTTTCTCGCGCTCTTCGTCCACGACGCCGCGATGACCCGTGCTTACGCCATGCTGCTGGGACTCGCCGGCTGCCTGATCGCGGGCGCGGTGTGCGCGAAGCTGTTCAAGCCGAAACGTGTAGTGGTCGACCAGGCATCCGATACAGCTCGCCGCGAAGAAGTGCTCGATCAACTCGCGGCCGAGGCGGGCGGCCTTGGCTTTGTCGCGGATCTGCCGCTGCCGGTGGCCACAGAGATGAAAGAGCTGGGTCTCTACGATGTATTCCTCAAACACGAGCAGCGCATCGAGGCATCAAAACGTGCGCTCGATGAAGGCCGCGTTTTCATCGAAACGAAAACAAGTAAGGAATCCTCGTGATGGATGCGCTTGTTCACCAGATACTGGTGGCGGTATCGATGGGCCTGATCGGCGCCGTCGTGTTCGCCGGCATCGGCCTCATTTCAGGCACGGACGAAACCACCACGCTTGCACCGCTTACCCTGCTGGTCGCGCTGCTCGGCGTGCCGCCCGCGGGGGTCTTTACGTTCTTCATGGCCGGGGCCGTGGCAAAACACATGACGCATGCCATCCCGACCGCGCTGCTCGGCATTCCAGGCGACACGCTCGCGGCGCCCCTGCTTCAGCAAGCGACCATGCTGCGCAATCTCGGCGTGCCGCACATTGCGCTGAGAAAGATGATTTCGGGTGGGATTATCGCGGCTTTCGTCGCTGTGCCGCTGGCCGTGTTGTTCGCTGTGTTACTTGCACCGTTCGGCCCGTCGATATCGAAAGCTGCGCCGTGGGTATTTCTCGCCGCAGCCGTTGCGATCGCGTACTTTTCATCGGGCCGATGGGCGTCCGTGTTGCTGCTCGTGCCGTTCGTGCTCGTGATCGTCGGACTTCAGGCGCTGACCGGGAAATACGGCGTGAAACTCAGCGTCAGTTATTTTTTGGGCATTGCTATTGGCCCGCTGATTGCCGACCTGTTTTCAATCCTCTCGCCCGCCGATCGCGCTGTGATGCGCCGCGACAAGGTCAAGACGTTCTCGCTCGCGCCCGACGTGAAAAGCTGGAGTGGCTACTTTCCCAATCCGCTGAAGGTGCTTGACCGTCAGCAGCGAAACTGGACCATTGCGACGGCGGCGGTGTCGAGCGCAACGTTTGTCTTCAGCCCGGTCGCGATGACCGTCGTGATGGGCGAACTGGTCGGCTCGCGGGTCAAGCACGCGTACCATCGTTTGACCACGGTTATTGCCGCACGAAACGGCGTGACCGAGGCTACGTACATTGCCGAGACACTGATTCCACTGATTGCGTTCGGACTACCGTTGAGTCCTGTGGCAGCGGGTCCGGCGGCACCGTTGTTCAACGCGCCGCCGCGCTTTTTCGTCGATACATCCACGGGGCAAATGAACAACCTGCACACATTGATGACGAGCTGGGAATTCCTCGGCTACGGTTTGTTGTCGGTCGTGCTGGCGGCGCTGATTGCGTATCCGTTTTCGATGAACTATGCGCACCGTGCGGCTTCGTTCGTTGCACGGCGACTCAGCCATGAAGCGATTATTGCAACGTTCGCGGGGTTGATCGTGGTGATCAGCGTGTGGGAAGGGCAGTTGCTGGGGTTCCTCGTGATCGTGACGATCGGGCTTTTAGGAGGACTGTTATCCCGGCGCTTCGGCTTTAACACCGGCGTTCAGTTCATGGGATATTACGCCGCAGTACTGAGTGTCCCGGCGTTGACGAAGCTGATCACTTAAGCTGGCGATGCCGGTTTTTTCGAATCGACTCGTGCCAACGAAAACGCGCGTTTACTTCACGGCTCTAAGGAGACCGGGAAGAGTAGGTGGTTTCGCGTGCGCGAAAGCGTCGATGTGTCGCGATGCGTCGAGCGCAAGGCGCCTCAGGAGGCAGTGGGCCAGCCGATAAGCGCAGCGCGGCGCATGCTCGATCGAACCACCATTTCATGAAATGGCGTGATCAACAGGATGTACGACCGGCCCAGAAGATTGTGGCATTGCACGACAGTCGATACCGTCAGGTAGCGCCCGCCGCCTGCAACCTCTTGCCTGGCTTCCTGGAACACCGACACCCTGAAGTCGAGATGCTTGTCGTCTTCGCCGAGGATAATTTCATCGACCGAGCGCTCGTAGATCCTGAAAATGGAGACGTGCTTATCCTGCTCGGATCGTGCAGATTCCGCCAGGCGTTTCGCAGTCTTGAGGCCGAATCCGGCAACGAGCGCGTCGCGCACCCGCAGGAGCTTTGCAACCCATGCTGCTTGATGCGAAAACATGAAACGCGCGAGTAGTTCGGGATCGGTGGTTGCGTTGTCCGGCAAGCGGATGGTGTAGGCATCCGCGAGGCTGGGATGCTCGTACATGCGCGTTACGCGTGAACTGGACGGCAACGCGACGGAGGTCACGGACACATTTGGATTTTGCATGGGGCAAGGGTGCCGATGTGATGGCTCGTGGCGACGGGACTCTATTAACTGCGAGCACGGTTTGTGACTGTACACCGCTGTCGGAGCTTCTTGCGCATGTCTGCGATTGACACGTTGAAGTATGCAAATGCATATGGCGCAAATGACTTCAAAGTTGGCATTTACGACCATACAGTTTTTCGTGTTCGATCGCTACACTGACCGCTGTTGCAAATAATGACGGAGCAGGTCCATGGACGAAGCCAATGAGATCACCCAACACTATGAGCGACCGAGCCTGGTCGAGCACCTCCGCGCGGCGCTGGCCTTAAGCGGACTTGGCGAGAAGCGGCTTTCGGCGAAAGATCTTGCTCAACTCGATCAGTTCCATTCGCGGGGACTGGCGGCCACCGTTGAACTGTCTGAGGCACTGCCGATCACCGAGGCGACTCGCGTTATCGATATAGGATCTGGCCTCGGCGGACCGTCCCGTTATTTAGCCGAGACCTTCGGATGCACGGTGCAGGGCATCGATCTAAGTCAGTCGTTTGTCGACGCCGCCCGGTTTCTGGCCGAGCGTTCAGGTCTCGAGGACAAGGTCGCCTACCAGCGCGGGAACGCACTTTCCCTGCCATTCTCTGCAGACGCGTTCGATGTCGCGTGGTCGCAGCACGTTGCCATGAATATTGCCGACCGGGATGCTCTCTACGGTGAAACGCGTCGCGTGCTGCGCCGTGGCGGCCACTTCGCCATCTTCGATGTCGTTGCCGCATCTGAAGATCCCCTGCATTACCCGGTGCCTTGGGCGAGCGGGCCGGAGACGAGCTTCCTCCTGTCGGCCGACGCAATGCGCACCGTCCTCGTAAGCCAAGGGTTTCGCATCACGTCGTGGACCGACTGCACGGAAGCGGGAGTTAGCTGGTTTCTGGAGCGGGAGGCCGAGCGGGCGCGGTCTTCGACGCCGCCCGTGCTCGCTCTCGGGACGGTCATGGGTCCGGCGTTCGGTCAGGCCGCTGTGAACCTTCGCCGCAACCTGAGCGAAGGGCGCGCCGCGCTTATCCAGGCAATTTGCGAGAAAGGTTGAGTACGCTCACACGTGCCAGCGTCGGGCGGGCAGCGCACTCAACGCATTTACTGACCAGATGCATGTGCCTGGAGAAACGCCGCGTATCCGTTCTGGGCCTTGAGGATCTTGTCGGCGCACTTGTCGTAGTCCGAACCTTTTGCGCTGTCTTGCCCGTACATGCCGCGGCACTGCGCAAAGAGGGTGAGCGTTGCGCCCGAACCTTTCGCGTCACGCGTGGCCGATAAGCTGGCCTTGCCGCCGCCGGAAGGCACGTCGGTGTCGATAGCGACCGCGTCCGCGCGTGTCACCGACGTATCGGAATATTGCTCGATATAGCGTTTTGTAAGCGCCCAGGCGGCGTCGCAGTTCGCCGCATCGCAATTGACTACCGCATTGTGTTGAGCGGCGGCAAGGCTGGTTTCGTTGCGGGCGAATTTCTGGGCTTGCGCCTCCTGCTTTTCAGCGGACGAGCAGCCGGTAAGGACGAGCGCGACAAGCGCAACAACAGCAATCTTTTTCACGAATAAAACTTCCATAGCCACGATTGAGCACGATTATAGCCGTGCGTCCGAAGCGTTCGCAGTTGCCTTCGAAAGGCTCTCGCAAGCATCTCGATGGCACCCGGCGGAACTCATCAGGACGAAGGCGCCGACATCGTTCTCAAGGTGCGGGTCATGAGGTCCTTCACATTTTCCACAAGCAGCGAATCGACCGGACCCGAATGTGAAACGACGGCAATGCCCACATGTGGAAGCGGCGGGAGCAGTTCGCCGGCGGGCATGATCCGCAAATCAGCCGGCACCGCCCCTCTCGTCAGCACAGCGGCTGCTATGCCCGCCCGCACGATGGCCAGTAGCCCATCCTTGCTGACGCTTTCATAAGCCACGCGATAGCTGATGTTGGCACTGTCGAGCGCACGCCGCGCCGCCTGATGATCGAGTGTTTCGGGCGCGGACAAGGCTATTTGAAGCGGTCCGTCGCTTGAGGCGTAGAAGTCCTGCGACGCGATCCATACCAGGTCCTCCCATCGAATCACCCGCTCCTGATTTCCCTGCGCGGCGAGCGATACCAAAGCCACATCGACACGGCGTGCATCGAGCATTTTCTCAAGCAAGGGCGTAGGCGCACAGACGACTTCCAGCGCGACCCGCGGATGCTGCGCCGCTATCGCGCGCAGCACGGCCGGAAGGAACTCCGTGCAGTAGTCCTCGGGGCATCCAAGCCGGATCGAACCGGTGAGCCCGCGACCCGTCACGTCGACCAGCGCCTCGTCGTGTGCGCGCACCAGCCTTCGGGCGTGCGACAACAGCCGATCCCCGCGCGATGTCAGCTCGACACCGCGTGCGGTACGCACCAGCACGGCGCCATCGACGATCTCTTCAATCCTCTTCAACTGCATGCTGAGCGCGGATTGCGTACGGCCAACTTCCGCCGCCGCGCGCGTGAGCGATCCGGCATCCGCTATGGCGACGAACGTCCTGAGCAAATCGAAATCCAGCTGCAACATGATGGCATCAGCTCCTCGAATGGCAGGCATCACAACTTTTCATTTCCACCCGCCGATTTAGTTCGCTTACATTGACCTTCGGCACATCCGCCCGCCTCTCTGGACACAGACATGTCAGCACAAACCGATCGGGACTTTTGGTCAAACGCTCAGCAGCACCTGATCCGCTACGGCGGATCATTCTCGCCCGTCATAATCGAGCGTGCCAGCGGCAGCCATGTTCATGATTCCACAGGCCGCGCGATACTCGATTTCACCTCTGGACAGATGAGCGCCATCCTCGGCCATTCTCATCCGGAAATCGCTGAAGTTATCGCCGAGAGCGCACGTAATCTCACGCACCTTTTCAGCGGGATGCTCTCGCGCCCGGTCGTGGATCTGGCAACCCGCCTGGCCGGCATCGCGCCTAAAGGACTCGAGCGCTCCCTGCTGCTCAGCACCGGCGGTGAAGCCAACGAAGCAGCGATCAAGATGGCGAAGCTCGTCACCGGACGGTACGAGATCGTGAGCTTCGCCCAATCGTGGCACGGGATGACTGGCGGCGCAGCATCGGCCACATACAGCGCCGGCCGCAAGGGTTACGGTCCGGCCGCTGTGGGGTCCTTCGCCATTCCGGCGCCGTATCCGTACCGGCCAAGGTTCGAACGCAACGGCGCATACGATTGGGCGGCCGAACTCGACTACGCATTCGACCTGATCGACAGGCAATCTTGCGGCAGCCTCGCGGCGTTTATCGCTGAGCCAATCCTGAGTTCGGGTGGCCTGATTGAATTGCCGCAAGGCTATATGCGCGCGCTAAAAGCGAAGTGCGTCGAGCGCGGCATGCTGTTGATCGTGGACGAAGCGCAAACCGGCATGGGCAGAACCGGAACCATGTTCGCGTGCGAGCGCGACGACGTAGCGCCCGACATCCTGACCTTGTCCAAAACGCTGGGCGCAGGACTTCCGCTGGCCGCCGTGCTGACGACGCAGGACATCGAGGACCAGGCGCACGAACGAGGTTTCCTGTTTTATACGACGCACGTGTCCGATCCGATGCCGGCAGCGGTCGGGCTCAAGGTCATCGAAATCATCGAGCGGGACGGGCTGGTTGAGCGCGCCGGTGTGCTTGGTTCTCGTTTGCGCGGCGGTCTGGAGACGCTTCAAAGCCGCTTCGACTGTATCGGCGATGTGCGTGGACGCGGGTTGATGCTCGGGATTGAAATTGTCGGAGATAGAGCAACGAAATCTCCGGCGCCGGATCTTTCCGCTGCAATCACACGTCGCTGCCTCGAACTCGGCCTGCATATGAATATCGTGCAGTTGCCGGGACTTGGCGACGTCTTCCGTCTCGCTCCGCCGCTTACCATTGCCGAGGCTGAGATCGATAAGGGGTTATCGATCATCGAGCAAGCGATCAAGGAAAGCGTGGGTATGTGACACGCGTTGCGCTTGGCCAGGCATTCAATCCGCGGCGGCAGAGTCGGCTCTTGCAAAGGGAAAGCATATGAATCATGCAATGCACGTCGGCCTCGACCACCCGATCTGGGCGGCGCTCACGACCCGGCAGGCGCATCTTGGGCTCGGCGAATCGTTTGCCCGCCGATAGCATCCCGATGTGGCGCCCTTCGCCGCCTTGGCGTCCGAAACCCCGGCTACCTACCGGGCGCCCCACGCGCTTTTGCTGCCCGGCGAGCAAGTCGTTTTGCAATCATTCGATGCGATGGCTCCAGCCCATGCGCTGCAAATGACGCACGTGGGCATCGCATCGTCCATCAAATGGTCGCTACGCACCTGGAGGCCCGGGACATGGACGCTGAGGAAATGATCCCGCTGAGTAACGCCGATGCGAAAGATATGCTCGATCTCGTCCAAAAGACGAAGCCCGGTCCTTTCGGCAAGCGGACGAGTGAGATGGGCAATTACATCGGCATCCGCGACCAGGGGCGTCTCATTGCGATGGCCCGCGAACGGATGCGGCCCGACGGTTACGTTGAGATAAGCGCTGTTTGTGTCGATGAAGACTGGCGCGGAAGAGGGCTTGCCGGCCGGCTCGTGAAAACCTTGGGCAGGCAAATCGAGCAACTGGGGGAGGCTCCGTTTCTCCACGTGTTCAGCGACAACCGTTCTGCGATTGGGTTGTATGAACGTTTGGGCTTCGAATTGCGCCGCACGTTTCACCTTACCCGCATCGGGCATGCTGTTTCGGGGTCGGCTGCCGTTCTTTAGAAGTTTGAATTGAATGCCCCCTAAAACGGCGCGGCGGCCATGCCTTCGCTCTGCGTTTGAAAGCGCCTTCTATAGTCCCCTGGAGCCAATCCCGTCAGCCGGATAAAAATCTTTCGAAACGATCCAACATCCTCGTAACCGACCTTCCAGGCGACCTGATCAAACGATTGCTGGCTCGTTTCGAGCATTTCACGCGCTTTGCCGACCCGCAGATGCTGGCAATACTCAGTCGGGCGAAGACCGGTGGCCTTTTGAAATCGACGAAGAAAGGTTCTTTCCTCCAACCCCGCGCGCTGAGCCATTGAAGCGATTGTCGGATGGTTGGCGCCGTCTGTCTGTAGCCAGTGCTGCACGTCGAGGATTGTCTTGTCGCCGTGATTGAGTTTCGGAGAGAAGGCGCTGTAATAGCGCTGCTCTCGTCCGGGAGGATCGACCAGGAGGAAGCGTGCAGTCTCCACCATTGCCGCAGAGCCTAGCAGACGATCGACTATCCTGAGCCCCAGATCAGCCCACGCCATCACGCCTCCCGCAGTCAGAATGTCGCCGTCGTCGATCAGTAGTTTGTCGGCATCGACGTGAATGTCGGGAAAGCGCTCAGCGAGGAGTTGCGCCTGCGACCAATGCGTTGTTGCCAAGCGCTTGGCGAGCAGCCCGGTTTGCGCCAATAGAAATGTCCCGACGCAAACGGACGCCAGCACGGACCCTCTCGCATGACAGTCGTTCAACCATGTGGCGATCGGAGCGAAAGCATCGCCGACGGGCAGCGTTCCGAGTGCTGGCGGAAGAATCACGAAATCGGGCGCGCAATCTGCCCATGGCGGGGCGGAACTGCCGGCGTCGAACTGGACATGGCTTACCTTGAGCACTGGATGTCCAACGTTGTTTGACCGCTGATATAAGCGCTCCGCAATGTAAAACAGGTCCGTCAGCCCGTGAATAGCGGCAAGCTGGCTCCCCGGATAGATCAACAATGCTATTTCCACGACGGCTGGTTTTTTTGCCATTGTCAGTTTTACCTCGTTTTCTGTCAGTCCTGCCAATTCACTAAATCATCGCAGAAGCTTACTCTTGAGTCTCGCAGAACGTTCCCGATTCTCGCCAAACCCAGGAGTAGAACATGTCCAAGCGTGCACTCATCATCGTAGACCTGCAAAACGATTATTTCCCCGGTGGGAAATGGACGTTGACCGGCATCGAAGCCGCAGCCGCGAATGCGGCGCGTCTGCTTCAGTCAGCACGTGCTGCTGGCCACCTCGTCGTGCATGTTCGCCATGAGTCGCCGAAGAGCGACGCAGCGTTTTTCGTCGCCGGCTCGGAAGGGGCCGCGATCGCTCCGCAAGTGATCAACAAGGAAGGGGAGCACGTCGTCCTGAAACATCAAATCAATGCCTTTCGTGACACTGACCTGGAGAAGATTCTGGACGCCAATGGCATTGAAGAAGTGATTGTTGCCGGTGCGATGAGCCACATGTGCGTGGACGCAATCACGCGGGCGGCTGTCGATTTTGGCTATAAGGCGACGGTCATACATGATGCCGTTGCTACGCTCGACATGGAGTTCGGCGGCGTCAAGGTTCCGGCCGCCCAGGTGCATGCGGCGTTCATGGCGGCGCTGGGTTTTGCCTATGCAACTATGTTGTCTACGGATGAGTACGTTAGCGCTTAGCTTTGGTGCGCTCGGCTAAAGCACTCACTCCCCGCGCAGATGCCCGATCACCAGATCCGCCACCGCGTCGGGTGCTTCGCGGGGCGGAAAGTGCCCCACGCCGTCCAGGACCACCCGCCGATAACCACCCGTAAACTTCTTCTTCATCCCTTCCGACGAAGCCGGTTCGTCGCAGAAATCGGAGCCGCCCTGGATCATCAGCGTAGGTGTCGAAAGCTGGTCGATAGTCGCCAGTTTCTCCCGCAGCGAAGCGTATGCCGGATCGGATACTTCCCCCTGACGCCAGCGCCGCCGATAACCGTTGAGCGTGATTGGCACCCAGTCGGGGTTATCGAAAGCGGCGGCAGTGAGCGCGAATTCATCATCGTCGAACCAGCCGGGCGGCGACCACGTATCCCATTGCAGACGCGCGAAACCTTTGGGATCGGCGGCGATTGCTGCGGGGGCGTCATCGAGTGCCATGAACCATTGATACCAAAACCTCCGCGCCTGCGAGAAGTGCGGCAGTTCGAACAAACCTTTGGGCTGGAACGCCAGCGCGAGTCCGGCGATGCGGCCTATACGCTCAGGAAACAGCGCTGCCAGCGTATAGGCCGCGCGTGCGCCCCAGTCGTGGCCGATGACATCGAAACGATGGATTCCCAAGGCATCGGCTAAGTCGATCACGTCCTGCGCGAGCGCCACGCCGGAGCCGTCGCGTACAGAATCCGCCGATAGAAACCGCGTGTCGCCACTGCCGCGCAAGTCCGGCATGATCGTCCGAAAGCCCGCCGCAGCGAGACGTGGCGCTACGGTTGTCCAGGCGCGCGCGGCATCGGGCCAACCGTGGACCAGCATGACCGGCGGCCCATCGGTTGGACCCAAATCGACGTACGCAATTTCAAGTTTAGGCGTGCGCGCCAGCAGTTTTCGATCGTTCATGCACGTTCTCCGCGGGATTGGCCAGTGTCGTTCGATGCATAAATGCTGCCACGTATTCCATGCTTTCGCACGTGACGCCAACGCGCAAAAAAGCAACTAACGCTCTGCCCCGCCACGCATCTGTGAATCTGGGGTTTGCCATCGCCCGATCAAAGCGCTTTCGATATTCATCAAAACCGGCTCCGCAGAAAAGGGGGGCTCAGCCACCTATATGAACCGTATGAGACGTCCCCGCCATCGCGTAAAATTCCCCATCGAACCATATACAGGACACGACGCTTCACCCACGTCACTCAACCATGCAAACCCCCGAGATCAAACCTGGCCCGAAAGAAAGCGAAGGCGTTGCCGTCATCGACCGTGCTTGTTCGATCCTGTTTGCGTTCAGGCCCGACGATGGATCGCTGACGCTTGCCGAACTCGCCGCGCGTACCGGGCTCTACAAAAGCACGCTGCTTCGCTTGGCGGGCGCGCTAATTCAGCACCGCTTGCTGCTGCGTCTCGATGACGGCCGCTATCAGCTCGGCCCGGCCACCTTCATGCTCGGCGCGTTGTATCAACGCAGTTTGAATCTCGGCGATATCCTCGTTCCGCTCATGCGCGAGCTCGCCGAAATCAGTGGCGAAAGCGTGTCCTTCTATGTGCGTGACGAAGCGGTGCGGGTGTGTTTGCATCGTGTGGATTCGACGCACGCAGTGCGTTATCACGTTCGCGAAGGCGACGTGTTGCCGTTGGGAAGCGGCTCAGGCGGCTTGGTGCTGCTTGCATTCGGCGGAGCGGAAGGCGAAGTGTTCGAGCGCATTCGCGACGACTTTTACTGCGTCTCCATGGGCGAACGCGACCGCGAGACCGCCGGCATTTCGATGCCCGTCTTCGGGGTGCGCCAGACCCTGCGCGGCGTGTTGACGCTCGCCGGTCCGAGTTCGCGGATCGATCTGGCGTTCGTGGCGCGCAATATTGGCGCGTTGTTCGATTGCGCGGCCCGCGCAACCGATGCACTCGGCGGCGACGCGCGCGCGTTGCGCAACGCGCAGGAACGCGCCGCGAAGGTTCAGCCCAAATGACGCTCGGGCTTGCCGGTGTATTTGTAGGCCATCTGACGCGGCATCGGCCCTTTATTGCGCTCGTTGCGCCCGCGTTGTTCCCACGCGTGCGACAAGATCCCGACCGCGCGCGATAAGCAAAACACCCCGCGCGCCAACTCCGGCGCGAAGCCGAGTTCCGCATAGATCACGGCCGTTGCGCCGTCGATGTTCATCGGCACCGGCCTGTTTTTCCGCTGCTTGAGCAACGCTTCTACACCGCGCGCAACCGCCGCGTATCGTCCGCTGATTGCGCCTTGTTCAACGCTTGTATCGACTAACGCAAGCAGCTTGACCGCACGCGGATCGACGGGATGAAAGCGATGCCCGAAGCCGGGCAGATACTTGCCCTTCGTTTCGATAAACGTATCCACGCCTTGCGCGACAGCATCGCTCAACGTGGCGCCGGCGTCTTCGAGCGCGACGATCGAATCGTATAGCCCGACCGCTTGCTGACCCGCGCCGCCGTGGACATCGTCGAGTGCATTAATAGCCGATGCCATGGCGCCGTTCAACGGCAAACCGCAACTTGTCGCCATGCGCGAGATGGCGATAGACGGCGCGTGCGGACCATGATCGACCGACGCCACGAGCGCCGCTTCGAACAATGCCGCTTGCGCTTTATCCGGCAATTCGCCACGCAGCATGAGCCAGATCATCTGCGGAAAACTGATCGCGCCGATCAACTCCTGAATCGGAAAGCCACGGACATTGATCGATCCCGGATGGATATCGATGATCGACGTGCTCCAGTAATCCGCGGCAAGCGTGGCCGCGTCAAATGTTTGCGTCATGGTCAGATCACTCCTTCGGCGCGCAGTTCGTCGATTTGCGTATCGTCGAAACCGAGCGTTGCAAGATGCTCGCGGGTGTTGGCGGACAAGGTCGGCGCGGGGGTGGCGGGCGCGGTGTCGGCATCAGAGAAACGGAAGCCGGCGCGGGTGACGCGTTGCCGCGTGACGGCATTGTCACCGTTGAACTCGTGCACGAATTCACGCGATACCAGATGCGGATGCGCGAGAATGTCCGGCACGGACATCACCCGTCCAACCGGCACGCCGGCTTCGGTCAGCTTGGCATCCCAGTTCACCGCGCTGTCGGTTGCCAGCGCCGCTTCAATCTCCACCTTCAACGCCGCACGATTCACCTTGCGCGTGTTGCGCTCGGAAAAGCGCGGGTCATCGGCGAGATCCGCGCGCCCGATCAACCGGCACAAACTCACGAACTGCTTCGTTTCGTTCGCCGCGATGTTGAGCAAACCATCGCCCGTCTTGAACGTGCCCGAGGGCGCAGCCGTGAAGTTCTCGTTGCCCATCGGCGCGGGCGTGACGCCGGCGTTCAGGTAGTTCGACACGACCCAGCCCATGGTCGAGAGCGTGGCTTCGAGCATCGATACATCGAGCATCCGGCCGCGTCCATTCGCGCGGGCATCGACCAGCGCCGCGCAAATGCCGAACGCCGCCGTCAAGCCACCGACCGTATCCGAGACCGGATAGCCCACGCGCAGCGGCGCGCTTTCGGCATCGCCCGTCACGCTCATCACGCCAGAAATGCCCTGAATAATCTGGTCGTACGCAGGCCGCTTGGAAAATTCGCCATCCTTACCAAAACCGGAGATCGCGCAATAGATGAGCTTCGGATTGATCTCGCTCAAAGCCTCGTAGCCAAGATCCAAGCGCGTCATCACGCCGGGCCGGAAGTTCTCTACTAGCACGTCCGCCGTCTTCACAAGTGAGCGCAAGATCTCCTTGCCGCGCGCATCTTTCAGGTTCAGCGTGATCGACTGCTTCCCCGCATTGACCGCCACGAACGACGCACCCATGCCGCGTTCCGACGCGTCCTTATCGGCACCCAGGCGCCTTGCCAGATCGCCGCCTTCCGGATGCTCGACCTTGATCACTTCCGCGCCGAGCAGCGCGAGTTGATACGCACAAAACGGCCCGGCCAATACATTCGATAAATCCAGCACCCGCACGCCAGCTAACGGAAGCGTCATGTCAGAACCTCTTGTTCAGATCGAACCATCATTGCGAAATTTCATCGAGATTGCGATTGTTGGTACGCGGTCCGAAGATGCCGATCGCGCCCATCACCATCACCATCGACACGCTGATCAAGGCGAACACGCCGGTCACTTCGAAGTGGCGCAGCGCGAACGCGATCATGAAGCCGGAAAACATGGCGGAAAGACGCGAGATGGAATACACGAAACCCACGGCGCGAGCGCGCAGACGCGTGGGAAAGAGCTCGGTTTGATACGCGTGATAGCCGACCGAAAGCAACGTGCCGCAAAGCGTGATCAGCACGCCGAGGATCATCAGCATGACTGGCGATGTCTGCGTGGCGAACAAACTGCCGAACACGACGATGCCGAATGCCGATAACACGATCAGCGTCTTCCGTTCAATCCGGTCCGCAATCGCCATCCCGATCAACGGTCCAAACGGATTCGATATCGCGATGACAAACGAGTACAGCAAGCTGTGCGTGATCGTGACGCCTTTGGAGACGAGCAGCGTCGGCACCCAGGACGCAAAGCCGTAGAACCCGATCGCCTGGAAGAAGTTGAAGACGAGCATGGTGATCGCGCGTTTGCGATACGGCGGCTGCCAGATTTCGCGGAACGCGGCCTTCGTGGTCGCCGGTTCGACGGTTGCAACGGGCGTCGGCAATGCGCGTCCATATTGCGCGGCTACTTTCGCCTCGATGGCTTGCAGTACCTTCTCCGCTTCCGCCGTACGGCCCTGTTGCGCGAGCCAACGGGGACTTTCAGGCACGCGCCGGCGGATCGCCCAAACGACGATTGCACCCAATGCACCGATGATCACCACCCAGCGCCATCCATCCAGGCCGAAGGGTTTTTGCGGCACGAGCCACCATGCGAGAAACGCGACCGAGGGCACGGCCGAATATTGGACGAGGTGGACGAACGCGAACGCACGGCCGCGCAGATGTTTCGGGACGAGCTCGCTGACGTAGGTATCGATAGTCACAAGCTCCACGCCCACGCCAATGCCTGCAATCAGCCGCCATAGGTTGATCGCGGGCGCGGTGGTTTGCAGCGCCATGATCAGCGTGGCCGCCGAATACCAGAGCAGCGAGACTGTGAAGACGGTGCGGCGGCCGTATCGATCGGCGAGACCGGCCAGAAAGAATGTGCCGATGAACAAGCCCGCAAACGACGCCGCCACGAACGCGCCAAGTCCCGAGACGCCGAAGAATGAGGCCGTTGTCGTGGAATAGAGGCCGCTTTTGACGAGGCCGGGGCCTACGTAGGCGGTAAAAAACAGGTCATAAAATTCGAACCAGCCGCCGATGGACAGCAGGAATACGAGCATCCAGACGGAACGCGTCGCCGGCAGCCGGTCGATGCGCGCATTGACGCCGAACGTTGTATCGCCCACGCCGGCGCTTGAATTGGGCGACCCGTGCGTCGCATCGATTGGCAGGCTTGCCATTGAACCCTCCTATGGGTGTCTCGCTTTGACGAAGTTCTGTCAGATAGAACGACGTTCTGTTTATAGCTGACGCGAGGTTAGTGCGTGAGGAGGCCGCGCGAAATAAGGGGTTTTACCTAGAGGGGAAAAATATCGCGCGCTGCGTGGAAAGGGCAGCGCGCTTGGGCTCAAAGAGTCGACTTACTTGTCGGGCGCGCCGGAAAGAATCCAGGCGATCACCGTATGCAAGTCGGCGTCGCTAATATTGGGGTTCGGCGGCATGGGGACTTCACCCCAAACGAAAGCGCCGCCATTGCGGACTTTGGTGAAGAGCTTGTCGGGCGCCGAGGCATCGCCGTGATACTTCTTCGCGATCTCCCGATACGCCGGCCCGACCACTTGCGAATCCACGGCATGACAGGAGAGACAGTTGTTCTTCTGCACGATCGACAAAGCGGCTGCGGCATCGGGCGCCGCTTGCGCCGGCAATACAACTGCCGCGAGTAGCGTGAGCGTGAGTAGCACCCCGCAAGACGATTTCGCCCATGCACGTCCGGTCATCGGTTTTGTCATCGGTCAGCCCGTCACCTTGTCAGTCGTCGCCGCTGCCACGTGGCTGCGAAAATCCATCGATGCATTCGCCCTCAGCCCTTGATATCGAAGACAGGTGACGCGCAGGAACGACGCAAAATTCGTCGTTTCGCCCAGATGCTGCGTGACCTCCTCATGCAACTTGGCAATGAGCTGGTTGGTCGTCATGTCGTTGTCGGCGGCGAGCTCGGACAGGGTTTGCCAGAACAGGTTTTCCAGCCGGATGGTTGTTGTCACGCCGCTGATGCGCACCGAGCGCGCGCGGCATTCATAGAGAATGGGATCGGTTTGAGCGTAGATCCTGCACATGGACAGCTCCTGACATTGAAGAAGGAACCGCCGGGCGGCGGTTCCTGTGGGTCGCTTCGGTCGCTTCGCAAGCCTCTGTTTTCTAGATATTACGGCGTTTCATCTGGTCCGCGATGTAATCCGATTGCCGGATTGCCAGCGTCACGATGGTCAGTGTCGGATTTTCGGCCGCGCTGGTCGTGAACTGACTGCCGTCGGAGATAAACAGGTTCGGGACATCGAAGGTCTGGCCGTGCTTGTTGCAGACGCCGTCACTCGATTTCGCACTCATCCTGCAGGTGCCCAGATTATGCGTGGACGGGTAGGGCGGCGTGCGCAGCGTCTTCACGGCGCCTGCCGCCGCATAGATGGCTTCACCTTGCTTGAACGCGTGATTGCGCATGGCGATGTCATTCGGATGATCGTCGTAATGGACGTTCGCCACCGGCAGCCCGACCTGATCCTTCACGTCATGATTCAGCGTGATGCGGTTGGTCTCGCGCGGCATGTCCTCTCCGACAATCCACATGCCGGCGGTATTTGCGTAGTTGTCCATATAGTAAGCAAAGTCCGATCCCCATGCACCCGGATCGAAGAACGCGGCGGCGAACGGCAAACCGAGCGAGATGGTTTCCATTTCGTAGCCACCCGCAAATCCGCGCTTCGGATTGAACTCGGCTTCGTCCGTGACAATGCCAGCCATCACCGTGCCACGATAAAAATGCACGGGCTCCTTGAACACACCGAACACCGAGCCCGTGGTGTGCCGCATGTAATTGCGGCCCACCTGGCCCGAGCTGTTGGCAAGGCCGTCAGGATGTTTCGATGATTCCGAGAGCAATAACAGGCGCGGCGTTTCTATCGAGTTTCCCGCGACGCAGACCACGCGTGCGCGCTGACGCTGCTGCTTGCCGTCGGCATCCATATAGACCACGCTGCTGGCCTTGCCGGCAGCATTCGTCTCGATGCGCATCACGTGCGATTCCGGCCGTAATTCGAGCCTGCCCGTGGCTTCGCCAGCGGGAATTTCCGTATAGAGCGTGGACCATTTCGCGCCCGACTTGCAGCCCTGGAAACAGAAGCCGAGCTGCATGCAGCGGCCGCGTCCGGCGCGTGGGCGGCTGTTGATCGCCATGTGACCGGTACTGCAATTCTTGTAGCCGACCTTGGTCGCGCCGTCGTACAGGATCTTGAAGTTGTTGTTGCCCGGCAGGCCCGGAATGTTGTTCGTGCGCGTGACGCCCATCTTGTCTTCGGCGCGTGCGTAGTAGGGTTCGAGATCGGAGAGCGCGATCGGCCAGTCGAGCAGGTTCGCCTGATCGATGGAACCATAGGTCGTGCGCGCCTTGAACTCGTGCTCATGAAGACGCAGCGACGCACCCGCCCAGTGCGTGGTCGTGCCGCCCACTGTCTTGCAGATCCATGCGGGTAATTCAGGGAAGTCCTTGGCCACGCGCCAGGTGCCTGACGTGGTGCGTTTATCGGTCCAGGCGAGTTGCCCGAACGACTTCCATTCGTCGTTGATGAAGGTCGCTGAAGACTGGCGCTTGCCTGCCTCCAGCACGACCACTTTCACCCCTTTCTGACATAACTCGTTTGCCAGCGTCCCGCCGCCCGCGCCCGAACCGACGATCACGACAACCGAGTCGTCGTTGTAGTCGAACTTAGCCATGCTTGCCTCCTCGGCAGTATCAGATGTGCGCCTTTGTCTTTGCTTATCGTCGCTGATGTTTGCTGTCATGCGACCGGCGGACTTGCGTCGGCGGGCGGATTGGGCAACCAGGTCAGGTCGTTGAAGCCGCGATACACATAGCCACCTTTGCTGAACGCTTCGCCTTCGTAGCCGAAATGGGCAAATGCCATCTCGTTGTTGTAGAGCGAAGTGACGCATTGGCCGCGCACGAGCAGGACGAACGGATCGGTCTGATTGGCTTCGACAATGGCGGTTCGCTGCGCGTCGGAGAGGCTTGCTGTGTCGTTCCACTTACCGGACGCGGCGTCGTTCAGTTTCGCCACGCCGGTCTTGATGACATCGATGGTCTTCGAGTCCGTGGCTTTTGCATCCACGTCCTTGACCGCGAGCGCGTAGACCGCGTCCGGCAACGTCTTGTGCGGATACAGCGTGCGCGCGAGCACCATGATTGCGTCGGCCTGGTTCTGGTCGATATGGCTGAGTTCCACTGCCCAGGCACGGCTTGGCGCGAGCAGGGCGATCGGCGTGCCGGCCACCAGCAAACCAGTCAGAACCACGGAGCCCTGGAGGAAGTGCCTGCGGCTCACGCGCGCAGACGGTACGGACGATATGGACGATATAGCGGGGATCGCGTCGCCGGTCTCGGCCGCGATTATGGCAATGGGGATCGCCTTGGGCATGATTTGTCTCCTTTTATATTGTGTACGGCGCCAGCGTCAGTTCATACGTAGTGGCCCTCCCTGGATAACACTTCGATCTTGTAGCCGTCGGGATCGGTGATGAAGAAAAAGCGCGCCGCCACCGCGCCGTCGTGGCTCAGCGATTTCAGGTCGCCGGGCTGCATGCCCCGGCTTAGCAGAGAGTCGCGGAATGCTTCGATATCGTTGACGGCGAATGCCACGTGACCGTAGCCCGTGCCGTGCGTGTAGGGCGTGGTCGCGCCTTTGTTCAACGTGAGTTCGATCTCGGTCCCGCTCTCGGGATCGCGGAGATAAACGAGCGTGAAGGTATCGAAGTCAAGGCGATGCGACTCGCGCATGCCGAACGCGTTTTGATAGAACGCAATGGAGCGATCCAGCGATTCAACGCGAATCATGAGATGAAGGAATTTGGTCATGCTGAACTCGTGTCATAGCGTCGCTTCAGTATGCAACGTTGACGGAAAAGAAGGTAATAGCGGGTTATTACCGCGGTCTGGATTCGTCGGGTTAAACACCTAGGGAAACGCTGAACAAAGCAGCATCGTGCAACGCTGTGCGCACGATGCGGATTCCTTCGTGAACCGGCAGCGGATTTGCCTACCAGCCGCTGAGAATTTTCACTTCTGTGGGGCTTTCCCCCCCTTTTTGCGCGCTACGCCGCCTTGCAGACGGAGTTCTCCATTGATTGCAGCAACGCTTTCTTTGCAATCACCAAATTGCCCAGCGCAAACAACGCATCGTACTGCGCACCGTTTTTAGCCAGGCCCCGGTAGCGAGCCTTCTTCTGGTTGAACAGGTTCTTCACCACATGAAACGGATGTTCGACCCGCGCCCGGATTTGCGCTTTGACCTTCTCCAGGGCCTGCGTCAACTGCTTCAACGGCCCTTCGGCCATGCCCTTTAGCTTGGCACGCTTCATCGCCACCGACCATTGCACTTGCGTCTTAATGGCACCGTCGCCTTGCGCCTTCATTATCTCTTCGCGCTTTTGCACCCCCGTGTAACCCGCATCGAGAAACACGTGATCCTCTTGACCATGCAGCACCTCATGGGTGTGTGCCACATCAGACTCGTTGGCCGCCGTGTAGTGCGTGCTATGCACCAGGCCCGACTCAGCGTCAACGCCCACGTGCGCCTTCATCCCGTGGTACCACTGATTACGCTTCTTCGTTTGATGCATCTCAGGGTCGCGCGCCTTGTCGCGATTCTTCGTCGAGGTCGGTGCGTTGATCAAGGTGGCGTCCACCATCGTCCCCTCGCGCATCATCAGCCCGCGCTCGCGCAAGTGCGCGTTGATTTCCTCCAACAGCACAGCAGTCAACTTGTGCGCCTCCAGCAGCCGACGAAATTTCAGCACCGTGGTCGCGTCCGGCGCCTCCTCATGTCCCAGATCAATACCGACAAATTGCCGGATGGCCGCGCTGTCGCTCACCGCATCTTCCAGCCCCTCGTCGGACAATGCGTACCACTGCTGCACAAAGTACAGCCGCAGCATGCGCTCCAGCCCAATTGGCGGACGCCCCCTCGCGCCCTTCGGGTAGTGGGGCTCCAATGCCCCCAGCAAGCGCGACCACGGCACGACTTGCTCCATCTCGCCCAGGAATTTCTCGCGCCGCGTAACCCGTTTCTTGCCTTGGTGTTCTGCACTCGCAAAACTGATTTGTCGCATCCGTATCGCTCCGTCGTCGTTCCAGCTCTAACAACGCTTCACTACGTCACAGCGTTTACAAACGCGTCGATTAAATCAGCGTTTCCCTAGTAGAAGGTGTTTCGCTTCACGGCCTCGTCGCAGCACTGGGCTCTGACGCGCATGGGCGGTCCACTTCAAGGTCACGGTTTCTGCCGCTTGACACTCGATATCGACCAGGTTGCAAGCGCCACGCCGGCAACGGTAAACACCATCGCTCCCCACGCCAGCGGCGGCATGACTTCATTGAGCATCAACCACGAGAGCACTGCCGCGACCGGTGGAATAAAGAAGAACAAGGACGCTATCTTCGACGCCTGCCCCGCGCGAACCAGCGCCAGCAGCAAGGTGATCGCGATCAGTGAGTTGCCAACCACGAGGTATCCCAGCGCAGCCATGAACGTCCCGGTCCACTGAACCTGAACGTCTTCCAGCAGCAGCGCCAACGGTGCGCAGAACGCAAGGCCAATTGAATACTGGATCAGGTTTGACGTCACCGGATGTTGCGCCACGCCAAAGCGCTTTTCATAGAGCAATGCGGCTGTCATTCCAATCAACGCGCCTACGACAAGCAGAAGACCCCAGACCGAATGCACCGACATACTCGATCGGCTGACAACCACACCGGTTGCGCCAATCAGCCCGAGCGTCAGCCCCAGCCATTGCCGGGCGCCCACGCGTTCGCCGACGAGTTTCGGCGCCATTGCGGCCACAAGCACAGGCTGCAGCGACACGATGACTGCCGCCACGCCCGCCGACACCCCCGCTTTGAAGGCGAGGTAACTCAAGCCGAAGTACACGACTTGCACCAGGAAGCCGACCACACACGCATGTCCCCAGGCAGCCCGGGTCTTCGGCAACGCGGGCTTGGTGATGATGAAGAGAGGGATGAGCAGGCAAACGGTGCAGCCATAGCGGAGCGCCAGCAATGTCAGCGGCGGCGCGTAGCCGACTGCAATCTTTGCTATCGGAAAGCCGCCCGACCAGAGCAGGACAAAAGCCATCTTGGCAGCGAAAGTCTTGAGGCTGGCATGTGGCGATGAAGCATTGGCTTGCAGCATTGTTCCTGGCTCGCGTGTTCTGCGATCCCGCATTGCACGGGCAGCGTTTATTTGTCGATGCTACGGATTGCTTCAGGCGCCCGCGGAAGCAGGCGCCTGCGAGGGACGATGTTTTTTTCAAAACAGGTCACGCGGGCGCGAGTGACGCGAAACTCATGATGCTTCTGTTTACGCCAGCACGTTGCTGCCAGCGTAGAAGCGCGCCGTAGCCCGCGGCCGGCGAATGATTGCGGCTAACCGTGCTGCTGGTTGTTGCCGCCGCCATGACCGCCGCCATTTCCACCGCCGCCGCCACCTCCATGACCGCCACCGCCGTTACCTCCGCCGCCACCATGAGCGGGTGGTGGTCCTGAAGGTCGCCCGCCGCCGGGTTGCCCTGGAGGACGACCCCCGCCGCCTTGACCCGGAGGCCGTCCACCCGCACCTTGACCTGGCGGTGGTCCCGGAGGACGACCACCGGCACCTTGACCCGGCGGCGGTCCCGGAGGCCGCCCGCCCGCGCCGTGGCCCGGCGGCGGTCCCGGAGGCCGTCCACCGCCATGACCGGGCGGCGGTCCGGACGGAGGCCTTCCGCCATAACCGGGCGGACGGCCGGGACCGGGCCGGGGAGGCGGCCGATTCGCCCAGCGTGATTGCTGGTTGTACCAAGGACGGCCGCGGTAATAACTGCCCCAGTACGAACCGATGGAAAACGTCACGATAGGCAAACCGATCGTGGTTCCGTACGTCAGGATCGGTACATTGCCGCCCTGATACGGATAGCTGAGACTTCCCGCATAGACCCAGCCGCGCAAGTTGGGCACCACCACGTCGCACCAGGTGTAGCCGCTGATGCAGCCCATGACCGTGACGGGCACGCCGCCCGGCAACTGAGTCACGATCGGGTAGTCGCCCGCCGGCCCGGCTCGCATGTTGACCGCATTATTCGTGTACGCCTGCTGCTGCGCGAACGTCACGGCGGGAATCGCCAGCAAGCCCGCAAATCCAATACAACCCCATTGAAGCAACTGTTTTCGCATATGGCCTCTCATCGTGGGAGTGCGACTTCCGATGCTGGCCTGTCGCTTTCCGGATTAAGCAAGTATGGAGTTCACGCTCCATGGAGTCTATGCGGGTGAAACCTGCCGGCACAGGAAATTTGGATAAACTTGAATCGATGCCCGTGGTTCGTGGGGCTTGGCGCGCCGCTGAACCGCCGTTGACGCAAATTGGCGACGACACCTGACATGTCGATTACACGCATCACGGCGCTGCCTTCCTCAGGTGGAAATGTTTGCAACGACCCACGCTGGCTGATAGAAAAGTGCGCGGCCCTGATCGCTGCTTGCCCATCTAAACCAACCTCAACCGGGACATTGCATGCTTGTTGAAATACGCGAGGCCACGGTCGAAGATGCAAACGCTATCGCCACGGTTCATGTGGATTCATGGCAGGCGGCGTATCGCGGAATCTTGCCCGAGGGGTATCTGGCCAATCTGTCGGTGATGCGGCGGACGGAGGCATGGCATCACTTCATCGTCGCGGGAAAGCCGCGGGTGCTGGTCGCTCATGCCGACGCCGACGCCGATGATCACGCCGACGCAGCCATTATCGGCTGGGTCGCGTTCGGGGACTCACGGGACGGGGACAAGGATCATCGGTGGGCCGAAGTGGAGACGCTGTACATAGCGCCGGCTTTCTGGCGCAAAGGTATCGGCAGACGACTCATCGATGCAGCACGTCACGCGCTGCAATCGGCCGGATATACGGACGTCGCCCTATGGGTCTTGCTGGACAACCGGCGCGCGCGTGCGTTTTATAAACGAAGCGGTTTCGTCTGCGATAACTCGAGCAGGGGCGTTCAACTCGGCGGCAAGTGGTTGACAGAGCTTCGATACTGTCGCTCTCTCAGCAAGACATGAGTGCATGAGCAGTGGTCTCTTCAAAAGAGCAATAGGCCAAAGCCAATCCCACAGCAACGCAATTTGACGCAACAAACGCGAGGGGAAGTCATACAATCCTGTGCATGTATTACACCGAAGACCTGCATGCAAGCCGATAACCGACTCCCCCGATACCAACGCCTGCGCGACGAACTTGCGTCAAGAATAGCCGCGCGCCGCTGGCAACCCGGCGAGGCTATTCCCACCGAACAGGAACTTGCGCAGAGCTTTGACCTCGCGGTTGGAACCGTGCGCAAGGCAATTGACCTGCTTGTCGCGGAAGGCCTGTTGGAGCGTTACCAAGGGCGCGGCACGTTTGTCCGGCGTGCGAGTTTCGATGGCTCGCTGTTCCGGTTCTTCCGTTTTCAAAGCAAGTCCGGCGAGCGCCGGATTCCCAAGAGCCAGATTCTGAAGCGCAGCATAGTGGAGGCGCCGGCCGCCGTTGCCGCCACGTTGCAGATTGCATCCGGCGCCAACGTGATCCAGATGGCGCGACTTCGCTTGATCGAAGACGCACCTGTGCTGACCGAAGACATCTGGCTGCCGCTCGACCGTTTCGCGGCGTTCGCCGACCTGCCGCTCGACTCTATCGGCGACCTGCTTTATCCGGTCTATGAAGCGAAATGCAATCAGGTGGTGGCATCGGCGACGGAAACGCTCACCGTCGAAGCCGCAAGCGTGAAGCACGCGAAACTGCTGGCTATTGAGAAAGGCACGCCGATCGTGGTGATCGAGCGGCTGGCCTATGGATACGATCGCCATCCCCTTGAATGGCGTCGCTCACGCGGCCCGGCAAGCCAGTTCCTGTATCAATCGGAAATCCGCTGAGCCACGTGCGACGAAGGCTCACGACTGAAAGTCGCGAGCGCGCCTTTCAGCGACTTCACCCGATCTTTAAGCGGTTGCGCGGCCGCCGTGGCCTCTTCCACCAGCGCCGCGTTCTCCTGCTTTCCGACGCTTGACTTAGCGAAAGTGGAATAGCTCTGCAGGCGTGTCGATCAACACGGCCCGCCGATGCGACGCATCAGTGACAAGTCGATGAAAATCGCCCAGCGCGCGTCGCGGATCGCAGACATGTTCGAACTGCGTATGCGGCCAATCGGTGCCCCAAAGCAAGCGGTCGGCGCCAAACGCGGGCAGCAATTCGCACCACGCAATCGCGCTTGTGGCGAAGGTCGCGTCGGGGTCCTCCGGTTTCGCACTCACCCTATATCCCGCCGATACCTTGACCCACACGCGCCGCGTTTGCCCCAGCAAGAGCAGGTAAGCAAAGCCGGGATCGCTGCTGCCGAGCGCGGGATCGAAACGCCCGAAATGATCGATCACGATCCGCACGCCGCTTGCCAGCAGCGCGGGCGCCACCTCGAACAGGCGGCCTGCGTCGATCTGCATTTCAAGGTGCCAGTCGAGCGCGACCATGCGCGATAAAAGCGCGATCCAGTGTTGATCGGTGAAATCGGGCAGTGGGGCGCCGATCAGGTTCGCTCGAATTCCCACGACCCCCCGCGCATGCCAGTCGTCGATATAACCCGGCGCATTCACCGGATCAGCCATGACGACCCCGCGCAACTGCTGCGGGTACGCGTCGAGACACGCGAGCAGATAGCTGTTGTCGAAGCCGAGGAAGCTGGGCTGGATCAGCACGCCGTGCGACATCCCGATGCTGGCGAGCATGGCGCGATAACGTTCGAGCGGAGCGTCGTAGGCCGGCGCATAACGCCGGCCTGAAGCAAGCGGCAGGTCCCGCGTGAACACGTGCGCGTGCGAATCTATGCCGGTGACAGGGCTGCCAATATCAGTCATGACGCGCTACGCCGGCACGTCTTCGGCGAGCGTGCGCCCGCGCGTTTCCGGCAGCATCATTACACTGACGGCGACGATTGCATAAGCGAAAACCGCGTCCACGCCAATCGCGAATCCGAGGGAATACTGTGCGGCCAGATGTCCGACCATCACGGGGAAGCCCGCCGACACAACCCGTCCGAAGTTGTAGCAAAAGCCTACGCCAGTCCCGCGTGTGCCGCGTGGATAAAGTTCGTTGAAGAGCGCGCCCATGCTGGCCGGAATGCCGGCGGCGAAAAAGCCGAGTGGGAATCCGAGCGCCAACATCGCGTGATTGGAGAGCGGCACGAAAAGATAAACGATGACCGTGCCCACGCAGCAGACGGAGAACAGCAAAATGGTCTGGCGGCGCCCAATGCGATCGAGCAACTGCGACGCTGCCAGGCAGCCGAAGAAAAATGCCGCGATGATCACCGCCAGATAACCGCCGGTGCTCAGCACTGAAAGATGACGTTCGGTCTTCAGGTAGGTCGGAAGCCACGTGGTGAGGGCCGAGTAGCCGCCATGTGCGCCCACGCCCAGCAGACCGCCGATAAGCGTCATGCGGATAACGTCGGGCGCGAAGATCGACAGGAGCGGCGTGCGTTCTTTCGTGTCCTTCAGTACCGCCTCCTTGCGAGCGGGCGCGACCGGCTCCTGGACATTGCGCCGAATATAGATGATCAGGAGCGCGGGCAAGATGCCGATGCCGAACATCACCCGCCAGCCGATATCGGGCGACATGAACGAAAACACGGTCGCGTAAAGCAGCACGGCCGCGGCCCAGCCGACGGCCCATGCACTTTGTACCGCGCCCATTGCCTTGCCGCGATGTTCGTTGCGAATAGTCTCGGCCATCAGCACCGCGCCCGCTGCCCATTCGCCGCCAAAACCAAAGCCTTGTAGCGCCTTCAGTACGATGAACTGCGGATAATTCTGCGCAAACGCCGACAGTAACGTGAAGACTGAAAAGAAGATGACGGTGACCTGCAAGGTTTTCACGCGGCCGTAACGGTCTGCTGCTGCGCCGCAGATCCATCCGCCCATGGCGGACGCCACCAGCGTGACGCCGCTCACCAGACCCGCCTGCGTTTTGCTGATGCCCCATTCCGCAATGATCGCGGGGATGACGAGACTGAACATCTGGACATCGAGCGCGTCGAGCGCCCAACCGCCGAAGCACGCCCAGAACGTATATCGCTCGCCGTTAGAAATCTGCCGATACCAGGAAAACATCGAGTCTCCGTGCGTCTTTTGTCTGCTTGAATGAATGAGGCGGCCCAGATTGGTGAATGGTCAACCAGTCGTCAAAACATATATATGTTTATATGAATGTCGAATTCGTGGGATAGGTGTTTACCCCGCTGATGGAAGGAGGCATCGGAATTTAGACGTTGTTTTTGACGGTTTGCGTGATGAGTTCGATGCGAAGCGCTTGATTTCGTGGCTCTACGTTTAATGACCGCATTGGATCTATGAACGGTTCCAGCACGCTTTTATTCTTCGTTTTGACTGTTCATCAAGCTTGCGGATCTCCCTGCTACGACCAACCATTCAATATGACTGACGCCATTCACGTACGCCCCGTTGTGTCCTCGGATTTCAATGCATGGAAGCTTCTCTGGGACGGCTACAACGCCTTTTACGATCGCCACGGCGACACAGCGTTACCGCTCGAAGTCACGCGGACGACATGGTCGCGCTTCTTCGATGCGTACGAACCCATGCATGCGCTAGTGGCGGAAAGCGGCGGCGAGTTAGTCGGCTTGGCGCATTTTCTTTTTCATCGGAGCACGATCCAACTGGGTCCGCGTTGTTATCTGCATGACCTGTTTACAGCCGAGGCCGCGAGAGGAAAAGGCGTCGGTCGCAAGCTGATCGAGGAGGTTTATCGGCAGGCGGAGACCGCGGGTGTGAAGCACGTGTATTGGCACACGCGAGACACCAACACCACAGCGATGCAACTCTACGACAAGGTCGGCGAGAAGCAAGGGTCCGTGGTGTATCGCAAACCGCTGTAAGTCACGCGGTCCTCAAGCAAGCCCCTTTTCCGCGAGACGCTGGTAAAACAGCAGGTCAAGTTCCGGTGCCGGTCCCACAAGCCCGGTCAGCAGTGCATGCGCCTGCCCACGATGATGCGTTTGGTGATTGAACCAATGCGCAAGTGCGGGCGTTAAAAGTTGCGTGATCGCTTCGGGCGTGGAGACGCGCCGGTACGTGATCGTACCTTCGAGCGACGCCTCACTGAGTTCCGTTATGTACCGCATGATCCGCGTGTCTTCGGCTTCACGCGCTAGACGAAGCGGCTCCAGTTCCTCGAACAGGATTGCATCGAGCCGATCGGGTGAATTCCCTTCGCCCGTGAAACGAAACATCCACACGCGATCGGTTACGAGCAAGTGATTGAGCGTCCCTTGTATCGATCTGAAAAACGCGCCGCGATCCGCGCGATAGTCAGCGGCGCTCAGGCGCGCGGCGGCATCGAAGAGCCGGGTGTTAGCCCACGCGTTGTAGCGCGCGAATGTATCGAAGTGCTGTTTGAGCAATCCCTGCATGTCGTCCTCCTCATCGCTTTAAAACGTTCGTCCTGCATGGCTAGAGATATTAATATTGATAGCGTTGACGTCAATCTTGATTCAATTCATCAATGTGAGATCCGTATGGCATGGATGACAGCGGCCGAGGCTTTGAGCGTGTTGAACGTCCGCGCGCAGACGCTCTATGCGAACGTGAGCCGTGGAAAAATCCGCGCGAAGCCCGATGAAACGGACCCGCGCCGCAGCCTGTATCACCGGGACGATGTAGTGCGCATGGCGGAGCGTCGTAGCGGACAGCGCAAGGTTGAGAAGGTCGCAGCGCAGACCATCGACTGGGGTGATCCTGTTTTGCTTTCCGCTATTTCCACGGTGTCGGATGGAAAGCTCTGGTATCGCGGGCGGGATGCTATCGAGCTTGCGAACACGGCGTCGTTTGAGGCGGTAACCGGGTTGTTATGGGAGGCCGATGCGATCTCGATTGATCCCCCCATTTCGCGCGAGGATGCCAACACCGAAACCGACGACCCTTTGACCGCAAGTCTCGTTGCATTGGCCCGGCGTAGCGCGCGTGATTTGCCATCGAGCGGACGCACGCCTGCCGTGTTGCGAGGCGAGGCCGCGAGCGTTCTTTCGACGCTCGCACATGCTGTCCTTGGCGCTACAGCTTCCTCGCGCGCGGTGCGAACGTTAAGCGAGCGGCTGGCGGTATCGTGGGGATGCAGTGAGGCTGAAGACGCAATCCGGCGCGCGCTCGTTTTGCTCGCCGATCATGAACTGAATGCATCGACGTTCGCTACGCGCGTCACCATCTCCACGGGTGCGTCCTTATCGGCGGGCGTGTTGGCAGGTCTTGCCACGCTCACCGGACCGTTGCATGGCGGCGCGTCGTCGTCGGTTCGCGGGTTGATCGAGTCGGCAACAAGAACCGACCCGGAGGCGGCCGTGCGTAACTGGCTGGCGCAAGGCCGCGTGATTCCGGCATTCGGTCATCCGCTATACGCCGATGGAGACCCCAGGGCGCGCGCGCTGCTCAGCAGGGTTAGAGTGCCGCCGATATATGCTGAGCTCGCCGAGTGCGTGGAACGGGCGGTTGGCGAGCGTCCGAACGTGGATTTCGCGCTGGCGGTTCTCGCGGCGGCTTTCGATCTGCCGTCGCATGCGCCGCTGTCGATCTTCGCGCTTGCCCGCTGCGCGGGCTGGCTCGCTCATGCATTGGAGCAAGCGCAAACAGGCCACTTGATCCGGCCGCGCGCCCGTTATGTCGGGTTGCCGCCGAATCCTGCGCAGTGAGTGTGACGGAGCGGCAAAACCATTACATCAAGCATTCAGGTCGATGGCGACTTTGCCGACATGCGCGGCGTTTTCAAGGAAGCGGTAAGCATCGACGGTTTGCTCGAAGTCGCAGGTCCGGTCGATCACCAGCGCTTCACGCCGCCGTCTGTTTCAACACATTTGGCCGTACGCGTTTGGCCAGATCCTGCAACAGCCGTTGCGCGCGGTGCCGTTGCACGGCCACCAGATCGCTCTCATTCATCAGGGCGCGAAGCCGGCTTTCCCAATACTCCTTGTCCATGCCGTGGACCGGTCCGGCCGGGAAGGCCCGCGCGACCGACCTGACCATGTGCTCAATGTGGTCGAGCTGGCGATCAGCTAAACTCGCGGGCAGCAAGTTGCCGTGATTAAGCGACGGTGCTTTCTTTAAAGCGTTCATTTTGCTGATATCTCGTCGTGCTTCGCTGAGCTGCCTCAGGAAGGGTGGTGCAATCAATTCGTCCGGACATCGCCGACCAAGACGCTCGTTCTGTCACTACACAATGCCGATGGCGATGAACGAGCGTGTCGGCACCGTTTCCGTTGCCGCCGCCTTTTGATGAAAAGAGCCTGTGATTTCCGTCTGCAATGCCGTAAACCAGGCATTGCGGTCGTGACGCGGAATGGGCCGCGAAGTTATTGATCTGAAGATACCGCACTGTTTTTGGCAGGCTTTACCCTATGTCTCAATTCTCCAAATAAATTGATCACCCCGACTTGCGGCCGAATCGATCGGCTATTTTGGGGCGCTATCAGGTAAAAACAATGGCTTCGCATACCCGTCGAGACGGGCTCGCCCAGGCGGCAGTGCCGGATGCTGACATCGTCCACAGCAGCTTCAACACGTACGCCTCGAAGGCGGATCAGCAGCTCCTCGCCTGGCGTGAGCGGGTGGGACATGTCGTGGATGTCCTGCCTTCGAAGGAGCAGATTACAAGCGGCTTTAGCGGCCGTATCGACCGGTATGCACTGGGCGATCTTGTCTTCACCGACTCCACGACCGACGCCATGTCGCTTGAACGCTCGGTCGCGAGAGTGTCCACTGACGTACGGCGCGACTATGTTTTCCACATCTTTGTGCAGGGCGAGGTCGACACGGGAAAGGGCATGCAGAAAAAACGCAGCGCCCCGGATTCGGTTCAGGGAATAGTCGTTTTCGACATGGACCAGCCGTTTCGCGTCAAGCGGACCGAATGCCACGTATTGACGATGTTCGTGCCAAGAGCGGCCGTCGAGGCCACGTTCCCGGACGCCGATTCGATTCATGGCCGCACTGTCGAGCGCGGTGCGCCGCTGACCCAGCTGGTGACGAATCACGCGTTGGCGCTCAGCCGCGATCTGCCGGGAATGACCGCGGCGCAGGCAGCGCGGGAAATGGATGCCGGCGCGCAACTGCTGCTTGCGGCCTTCCGCAAGCAGGCAAGACTGACCGGCGACGGCCGCGCAGCCGTGCAGGCGGCCGTGATGAGCCAGGTGCGGCGATACGTCGAAGCGAATCTCAACCAGCCGGAGCTTTCGCCTTCCAGCGTGGTGGATGCGCTGCAATTGAAGCGCGCCACGATCTACCGATGGTTCGAGCATGAAGGCGGACTGGGCGCGTATATCCGCAATCGCCGTTTGCGCGAGGCAGCCGACGAGCTGGTCCGCTTCCCGCACCTTCAGGTTATCGATATTGCCTACGGGCTGGGTTTCAATAGCGCGTCGGATTTCACGCGCGCCTTTCGCCGTGCATACGGCATGAGCCCGCTAGATGCGCGCGCTCGCGCGCTTGAGTTGCAGCGGGCGAGCAAGCTGGAATTGCCGTCTTCGTACGGGCCCGGCGGCAGATAGGCGGGTAGCGCGAAAACCGCTTCAGTCGGGCGCCGTTTCGGGGAAGCGCCGCAGCGCAAACAGCGTGATGCAGATGGCGGCGATCAGATACCACGCGGGCATCATCGGATTGCCGGTCACAGCGATCAGCCACGTGACGATAAGCGGCGAAAACCCGCCGAAAATTGCCACGCCGAAGCTGTACATGATGGACAGCGCGGCGGCGCGATGCTGCGGCGCAAAGGCCTCCAGCATCATCACCGTGCTGGCGCCGGCGTTGCTGAGCGCGACCGCCACATATGCCAGGATGATCAATAGCGCGGTGACATCGCCTACGCCCATTTTCAATGCGAGGAAGGCCGGATACGTCAACACAAGACAGACGACGAGCGCCAGGTACTGGATGGGCTTGCGGCGCTTTTGGCGATCGGCGATCCGGGCCACCAGCGGGTTCACGACCATGATCACGAGACCGGACAGGCTCGCGGTCAGCAGGCTGATGACCGGGGGGCGATGCAATGTCCGAATCAGATAACTCGGCATGTAGAACACCGTGATGTAGATGCCGATCGACGGCGCGGCCATTATCAACGTTCCATATATGAGCGTGCGTCCGTGTTCTGAGAACAGGGTCGCGAGCCGTGGGCGCTTGGGCACCTCGATGGAAATCGAAGGCATGCGCCGGCGCAAATACCAGCCGACGGGGCCGATCAATCCGCCGAGCAGGAACGGAATCCGCCATCCCCATTCGTCCATGCCGGCTGGCGAGAGCACGGCGGTCGTGATTGCTCCAACCGTCGCAGCGGCAAATGCGGCAGCGCCCTGACTCGCGCCACGCCAACTGGTCAGATAACAGCGGCGCTCTCGCGGGACTGATTCCATCAGTACGGCTGACGCCGGTCCGATCTCGCCGCCTGCCGCGAGCCCCTGCATGAGTCGCGCGAGAACCATCAGCACCGTTGCCGCTGGTCCGATCGACGCAACCGTCGGCAGGCAGGCGATCAGCCATGTGCCGAGCGTCATGAACGCGAGCGACCAGGTCATGCCGGCTTTGCGCCCCCGGCTGTTGGCGATCTGCCCGATGATGACGGCCCCGAGCGGGCGCATGACGAATCCCGCACCGAAGGTTGCCAGCGACAGCAGCAGCGAAGACAGCGGGTTGTGCGACGGGAAGAAGAGTTTGCCGATGATGACAGCGGAGAAGCTGTAGACCGTGAAGTCGTACGCGACAAACGCGTTACCGACGACGGTAGCCAGGACGATGCGCGCGGGCCTTGCTTTTGGGGCTTGAGTCAGGTGGTCTGCTGCGGGGTGCATGGATGCGGTCTTGGGCGCGGTGCCCATAGGCATGGGTCGCTATTTTTTGGGCTTGATGTTGGCTTGGGCGCAGGCCGGGGAATGATAAGGCAACGCAAATACTTGTGCTTGCGGCCGCGTCGGCCCTGACATAAAACTTAGCCCTACGCGTGACTAGGCCCCAGGCGCGCTCCCCCTTCACGCCGGGTGTGACATCGACAATTCTGGGCGCGCGCCGGATCGACCCGCTTCAGGCGAATCTTGCCGCGCTCGATCTCAAGCTGACTGACGCGCAGATCGCGGCGCTTGACGCGGTATTGAAGCCCGCTCTCAACTTCCCCGCCGATTTCAACCGCTACCTGGTGTCCCGCTAAACCGCTTTAACCGGTTTTAACCCGGCGGCGCGTCAGGCAACGTGCCGCCTTCCGAGCGCGTGCGCACCGTCGTCATCGTTCTCTCAGCCAGCACCGCATCGCGCTTCGACAACAAGTGGCCGCGCAAGACTCCTGCCATGCGCTTGCCATCGCGTGCTTCCAGCGCCTCGATCATGGCTTCGTGATCGCGGATCGCGCTGTCCCACTTCACCGTCTGGAAGTTGGACCGGAACCGCAGCGCCTGCAACCGCCGGTTCACCGATATATACGTCTGTCGCAGCGCCGAATTGCGCGCGGCGTCGTTGATCTTGTCGTGAATGGCCTGATTGCGGCTGTAGTACCCCGACAGGTCGTTCTGCTCGCGGCAAGCCAGCATCGCGTAATGCAGCGCCTTGATTTCGCTCAGCTCGGCAGGCGTTATCCGCTCGCACGCGAGTTCGCCCGAGAACGCTTCCAGCCCGCTCATCAGTTCAAACGTCTCGCGAATCTCCGCCTCGCTCATCTGCGATACCGATGCGCCCCGGTTCGGCAGGATGTCGATTAGTCCCTCGGACGCCAGCACCTTCAGCGCCTCACGCAATGGCGTGCGCGAAATGCCCAGCGTCTCGCATAACGTGCGTTCGTTGAGCTTCACGCCGGGCGCAAGCAAGCCCTCGACGATGAAATTACGCAGGTGCTCAACCACCGTGTCATGCAGCCGTTGCCGTTCGACTTTGGGAAGCGTAGTCGCGACCTGCGCAATCTGTGCGATCTGCGAATCCGCCAAATGATCATTTTGCATTCAATACCTCAACCTTTTCTATTGACGCGATTTTACCGTACCGCGCCGGTAAGTTTGGAGGGGCGGGTTTCCACCTAAGAAAAACACGCATTTACCACTACCGGTCACCGCCTTGGTGCGTTAAAGTATTTTGCATGCAAAATTCAAAGGACGCATCATGTTAAAACTCGATTTCCATCCCGCTGGTCGTCATTTCCTGCAGATTCCAGGCCCCAGCCCGGTTCCGGACCGCATTCTACGGGCAATGAGTTATCCGACGATCGACCATCGCGGGCCGGAATTCGGTGCGTTAGGCCTGAAAGTCCTGGACGGCATCAAGGCCATCTTCAAGACTGAACAGCCGGTCGTGATCTATCCGTCATCGGGCACTGGCGCATGGGAAGCGGCGCTCTGCAACACGCTCAGCCCCGGCGACACCGTGTTGATGTTCGAGACCGGCCACTTCGCGACGCTCTGGAAAAAGATGGCCGAGAACCTCGGGTTGAAGCCGGAATTCCTGGGGCTTCCCGGTATCGAGGGATGGCGGCGCGGCGTGCAGGCCGACATGATCGAAGCGCGTTTGCGCGAAGACACGCAGCACACGATCAAGGCAGTTTGCGTCGTCCATAACGAAACCTCGACGGGCGTCACGTCGGACATTGCAGCAGTGCGTCGCGCGATCGATGCGGCCGGACATCCGGCGCTGTTTCTCGTCGATACGATTTCCGGACTTGCGTCGGCGGATTATCGGCATGACGAATGGGGCGTGGATGTCACCGTGTCCGGTTCGCAAAAGGGCTTGATGCTGCCGCCGGGGATCAGCTTCAATGCGGTCTCGCCGAAGGCAATCAGGGCGAGTAAGGACGCGAAGTTGCCGCGTGCGTTCTGGGCGTGGGACGAGATCATCGAGATGAACAAGAGCGGGTACTGGCCGTACACGCCGAACACCAATTTGTTGTACGGATTGTCCGAAGCGCTTGAGATGATCGGCGACGAAGGGCTCGATCAAGTTTTTGCCCGCCATCAAAGATTGGCTGCTGCTTGCCGCGCTGCGGTCAACGCGTGGGGACTCGAAATTCAGTGCGCCGATCCGGCCGTTTATTCGCCGGTGCTGACGGGCGTGATGACGCCTGAAGGCGTCGACGCAGATGCGATTCGCAAGACGATCTACGAGCACTTCGATATGTCGCTTGGCACGGGCCTCGGCAAGCTGAAGGGCCGCATGTTCCGCATCGGGCATTTGGGCGACTGCAACGACCTCACGCTGATGGCAACGCTCACGGGATGCGAAATGGGCCTCAAGTTGTCGGGCGTGAAGCCCGCGGGGAGCGGCGTCCTGGCAGCGATGGACTACTTGACGAGCCACGCCGCAGCGCCGGAATTGAAGGCGGCGGCTTAAGCGCGAAAGACGAAAACGAGCGCGAAGACGAGGGCGCTCCTTCGCAAACTCCCCACTATTCAACCGCGCGTAGACGCCGATGCTCACTAAATCCTCCGAAGCGCTCGTCCAGCCGATTCACCTGATGCCGGCGTCGGCGCGCGCCACGTTGTCACCGCTGGCCATGCGCTTGCGCAAAGAATTACGCGGCGACGTGTTGTTCGACCGGGCGGCGCGCGGACGCTACGCGACGGATGCATCGATCTATCAGATCATGCCGCTGGGCGCGGTCGTGCCAAAGGATCAGGCGGACTTGCTGCTCGCGTTGGAGATCGCGCGCGACGCACATGTTCCCGTGCTTGCACGCGGCGCGGGAACGAGCCAATGCGGGCAAACGATTGGCGAGGCGCTGGTTATCGATACCAGCAAGTGGCTCAACAATATCGTCCACTTTGATCGTGAAGCGCGCACGGTAACGGTCGAGCCGGGCGTGGTGCTCGACCATCTGAACGCGTGGCTGAAACCACATGGCTTGTGGTTTCCCGTCGATGTATCGACCAGCGCGCAATGCACGATCGGCGGCATGGCCGGCAACAACTCATGCGGCTCGCGGTCGATGGAATACGGGATCATGGTGCACAACGTGGTGTCTATCGACGCCGTGCTGGCCGATGGTCATCAAGCCACGTTCGCGGCATTGCACGCGATGTCATCCGATGCGCGAACGCGGTCGCTGGTTGAAGGCGTGCAGCAAATAGCGCAACGCGAACGCGATGAAATTCGCGAGCAGGTGCCGAAGGTATTGCGGCGCGTGGCGGGCTACAACATCGATCTCTTCGATTGCCAGAGTCCCTTGCCCTTCAGCGCTGATGGCGAGCCGAATCTCGCGCAATTACTGGTGGGCTCCGAAGGCACGCTCGCCTTCAGCCGGCAACTCACGTTGAAGCTCTGGCCCTTGCCCGAGCATAAGACGCTTGGCGTCGTGAACTTCCCCACGTTCTACGATGCAATGGACATGACGCAGCACATCGTCAAGTTGGGACCGGTCGCGGTGGAACTGGTCGACCGCACGATGATCGACCTGTCGATGTCCAATCCCGCGTTCCGTCCGGTGATCGAACGTGCGCTGGTCGGCCAGCCGCAAGCCGTGTTGCTGGTCGAATTCGCCGGCGCGGACAAGGCGGTGCAACTCGCGAAGCTTGCACAGCTTGTGGGATTGATGGGCGATCTGGGCTTGCCCGGTTCGGTGGTCGAGATGCCCGATGCCTCGCAACAAAAGGCCTTGTGGGAAGTACGCAAGGCCGGTCTCAACATCATGATGAGCATGAAGGGCGACGGCAAGCCGGTGTCGTTCATCGAAGATTGCGCGGTGCCGCTCGAACATCTTGCGCAATACACCACGCGACTCACCGAGGTCTTCCACAAGCACCACACTGAAGGCACGTGGTACGCGCATGCGAGCGTCGGGACGCTGCACGTAAGGCCTATTCTCGACATGCGCCGCACCGGCGCAGAAAAAATGCGGGCGATTGCCGAGGAAGCGTCGGCGCTGGTGCGCGAATACAAGGGTGCGTATTCCGGCGAACACGGCGATGGTTTGTGCCGCGGCGAATGGGTCGCGTGGCAATACGGGCCGCGTCTGAACGAAGCGTTCCGCGAGATCAAGACGCTCTTTGATCCCGAGAATCGCATGAGTCCGGACCGCATCGTGAATCCACCGAAAATGGACGATGCAACGAACTTCCGTTTTCCGCCAACGTATCGCGAACGCGAGATAGCCACGCAACTCGACTGGTCGCAATGGAACGTGACGCGCGATCCGCTGACGGGTGTCGAGACCTCGCCGGGAACGGGCGACGATCACACCGGCGGCCTCGCGAAGGCCGTCGAAATGTGCAACAACAACGGCCATTGCCGCAAGTTCGATGCGGGCACCATGTGCCCGAGCTATCGCATCACCAAGGATGAGCAGCATGTCACGCGGGGCCGCGCGAATACGCTGCGGCTCGCGATCAGCGGACAGCTTGGCGAGGGCGGCCTTGCCAGCCAGGACGTGAAAGATGTGCTGGACCTGTGTGTGTCGTGCAAGGGCTGCAAGCGTGATTGCCCCACGGGCGTCGACATGGCGAAGATCAAGATCGAAGCGCGCGCTGCGTGGACGGCGGCGAATGGCTTACGCATGCGGGACCGGCTAGTGGGTTTTCTGCCGCGCTACGCGCCGTATGCGAGCCGCATGCCGTCGTTGTTCGGATCGGTCGAGCGCCTGCCGCGTTTCGCAGGCTGGCTAAAAACCCGTCTTGGCCTTGCGCCGCAACGTGCATTTCCGCAATTCGTGAAGTCGTTTTTATCGACGGCGATACAACCCTTGCCACCCGTGCAAGGCGACAAGGAAGTGCTGCTTTTCGTCGATACCTTCAACAACTACATGGAACCCGACAACGCCCGCGCCGCCAAGCGCGTGCTCGAAGCCGCAGGCTACACGGTTCACCTGAACATCAAGGCGGGTGAACGGCCGCTGTGCTGCGGGCGCACGTTCCTCTCGGCGGGGCGGGTCGATGAAGCGAAGGCGGAAGCGCGCCGCACGCTGGACACATTGCGGCCGTATATAGAACGCGGCGTGCCGGTTGTCGGTCTTGAACCGTCGTGCCTGCTTTCCTTCCGCGATGAATTCCTCGACTACGGTTATGGCGATGAAGCGCGCAAGCTTTCGCAGTCATCGTTCCTGTTCGAAGAGTTCCTGGTCCGCGAGAAAGAGGCGGGACGCCTGCGGCTTTCGCTGAAACCCCTCGCTCAGCCGAAGGCCCTGGTTCATGGCCATTGCCATCAAAAGGCCTTCGATGTATTTCGTCCCGTGCAGGCCGTGCTCGGCTGGATTCCTCAGCTGGAGGTCTCGGTGGTCGAGTCGTCGTGTTGCGGCATGGCCGGGAGTTTCGGTTACGAAGCCGAGCACTACGAAGCATCGAAGGCCATGGCGGAGTTGTCATTGCTGCCCGCCGTGCGGAAAGCACAGGATGCCGTGATCGTCGCCGACGGCACCAGTTGCCGTCACCAGATAGCGGACGGCACGGATGCGAAGGCGTTGCATGTCGCCCAGGTACTGGCCGCGGCGCTAAGGGACTATTGAATAAGTACGGATTCACATAAACAGCGGACGGCAACAAATTCCGCGCACAGGAGACCAGCATGGCACGACCGCGCAAACCCAGGATTCGCAGCATCGATTTAACGCCCATTCAATAAGGTTCAGCAAAAGCTTTAGCAAGTTCCGGATGCAGTTCGCTTCGGGTGCCCGTGGGCGCCTTGATGAAGCACGTACTACTCAAGGAGACGATGATGTTCCGTCGAGCTACGACGCGCGTTCTACTGCTGCTGTGCGCCATGTATTTCATTACCTATGTTGACCGTGTCAACGTCAGTACCGCTGCCTCGCAATTCGGCGCGGAACTGCACTTGTCGCATGTCCAGATCGGCTTTGTATTTTCCGCATTTGCCTATCCGTATCTTGTCTTCCAGATTATTGGCGGATGGGTGGGGGACCGCTTCGGGCCGCGTCGGACGCTTGCTGTCTGCGCCGTGATCTGGGCGGGCGCCACGATCATGACGGGGCTGGCTGGCGGGTTTGTATCGCTGATCGCTGCGCGCTTGTTGCTTGGGCTGGGCGAAGGGGCAACATTCCCCACCGCTACCCGCGCAATGTCGAACTGGATGCCTGCCGATCAACGCGGTTTTGCACAAGGAACCACGCATGCCGCGTCGCGCATTGGTAACGCGGTGGCGCCACCGTTGATCGTCTGGTTGATGATCGCGACGAGCTGGCGTGGTGCTTTCATCGTGACCGGGATCGTGAGTTTCCTGTGGGCGATTGTCTGGATCTTCTATTTCCGCGATAACCCCCGTGACCACAAGAGCATTACCGCCGATGAGTGCGCCACGCTTTCATCGTTCTCCGGCGTCAAGCAGCGCGTGCCTGTTCCATGGCGTGCATTGCTGGGACGGATGGCGCCGGTGACCGCGGTGTACTTCTGCTACGGCTGGGTGTTATGGCTCTTCCTTGGCTGGATTCCGCAGTACTTTCTCCACAACTATCACATGGAGTTGGGCAAGTCGGCGTTGTTCGCATCGGGCGTGTTTTTCGCTGGCGTTCTTGGCGACTGGCTTGGCGGCTCGGTCACGGATCGTATCTTGCGGCGCAGCGGAAATCTGCGCATGGCCCGTAATGTGATGGTCGGCGTCTGCATGCTGCTGACGTTGCTGTCGCTCGCGCCCATCATGCTGGTGTCCAATATGTCGATTACGCTGGCTGCAGTTTGCCTGAGCGGCGGATTCTTCTTCAACGAGATGACGATCGGACCCATGTGGGCCGTGCCGATGGACATCGCGCCGAAGCACGCCGGCACCGCGAGCGGCATCATGAATTCGGGCTCTGCACTGGCCGCGATTATCAGTCCGGTCGTGGGCGGTTTCCTGATCGACAAGACGGGGAACTGGAACCTGCCATTCACGGTTTCCATGATCCTGATGGGCGTCGGCATTGTGCTCTCGTTCACCATGCGGCCGGACCGCGCGTTAGACGTCGTTGCTGCGGGCGCTGAAGGAACGGAAGGCGCCGAGCCAGCCAGGAAATTCGTTTAGATTTTTCTCCAGGAGACGATGTGGCTGAACCATCCATCTTGATCGAACGCGAGGGGTTCATCGCGACGGTTGTCATCGACAGGCCCGCGAAGCTCAACGCGATGACCAAACCGCTTTGGCAATCGTTGGGAGAGACTATTGATGCCCTCTCTGCCGATGACACCATCCGTTGCATCATCCTGCGCGGCGCCGGCGAGAAAGCCTTCTCGCCGGGTAACGACATCGCCGAGTTCCAGACCGATCGCTCCAACGTCGAGCAAGCCCGCGCGTATGGCGCGATCATGCATCGCACGTTGAGAGCGCTGGGTGCATGCAGGCATCCGATTGTCGCGATGATTCACGGCATTTGCGTGGGGGGTGGACTCGAGATTGCCGCCATGTGCGATCTGCGTATCTGCGGGGAATCCAGCCGCTTTGGCGTGCCGATCAAGAACCTCGGCCTGGTGATGGCGCACGCCGAACTCGATGCGCTCGTGCAGCTTGCTGGACCCGCCATTGCGCTCGAAATCCTGCTGGAGGGGCGCATTTTCGGGGCGCAAGAAGCGTTCGCCAAGGGACTCGTTACGCGAGTCGTTGCCGACGATCAGGTCACCGCGGAAACGCTTGCAACGGCAACCCGGATAGCCGATGGCGCGCCGTTGGTTGCACGCTGGCACAAGCAGTTCGTCAAGCGCGCGATGAACCCTGCGGCGCTCACGCCCGAGGAACGTGACGAAGGTTTCGCGTGCTTTGGCACGGAGGACTTTCGCACGGGTTATCAAGCCTTCCTCGACAAGGTCAAACCCGAATTCAAGGGGCGTTGATATGCTCGAAACAGAAACAGGCAGCAAGGGTCCGCTTAGCGGGATGCGCGTTATCGAACTGGCTCACATCATGTCGGGACCCATTTGCGGAATGATGCTTGCCGACATGGGCGCCGATGTCATCAAGGTCGAGAAAATTCCCGGCGGTGACGATTGCCGCCGCTTCGCTCCCATTTTGGAAGGTGGGGAATCGGCGTCATTCATTATCGTGAACCGCAACAAACGCGGTGTGGCCATCAACCTCAAGACCGACGGCGGCCGTGAAGTGCTGCGCAAGATGCTGGCTACGGCCGACGTCGTCACCGAGAACTATCGTCGCGGCACGATGGAAAAACTGGGCATGGGTTACGACGCGCTCAAGGCGGAAAATCCCGGTCTGATCTATTGCGCGATTTCGGGTTTTGGCCGTAGCGGACCGATGGCCGACAAAGGCGGTTTCGATTTGATCGCGCAGGGCATGAGCGGTCTTATGAGCATGACCGGCGAACCGGGTCAGGCGCCGATCAAGGCGGGCTCGCCCGTCACCGATATCAACGCGGGCATTCTCGCCGCGCTTGGAATTTGCGCGGCGTACTCGGCCAAGCAAAAGACCGGGCGGGGCCAGATGGTCGATACCTCGTTATTCGAAGCCGGTTTGCAGCAGATGTACTGGGCCTTTGCTAATTATTTCGCTGACGGCACGGTGTTGCCCAAGGCAGGTTCCGCTAATCCGACTAGCGCGCCGTATCAGGCCTTCCGGACCCGCGACGGCTGGGTGAATATTGGCGCGGCGAATCAGAGCAATTACGAGCGGCTGGTCGGAGCGCTGGATATTGCGGGGCTTGAGGAAGATGAGCGTTTCAGGACGAATGCCGGGCGCTTGAAATATCGGGGCGCGCTGGTTGAGATTCTGACGGCGCGACTTATTGAGCGAACGACGAATGAATGGCTTGCCACGTTCGATGCAATCGGCTTGCCGTCGGGACCGGTGCTCGGCGTGCCCGAAGCGGTGGTGCATGAACAAGCGTTGGCGCGCGGGATGATTGTCGAGACGACGCATCCGGTAGCGGGGCGCATGCGCGGTCTGGGCTTGCCGATTCACTTTTCTGACGGACGTACCGAGTCGGCGATGCCCGCGCCGTTGCTGGGTCAACACACGGCGGAAGTGTTAAGGGAATATGGTTTCTCCGATGAACGTATTCACGCGCTACAAGAAGAAGGCGCGATCAATGCCGGCGAGGTAATGCCTTAGGGCGATTGCAAATTGGGTTTGGTTCGCGCTTGGTCGGGGGTTGGACGGGGTGGTTTTGGGTTGGGGGTCAGGGTCAGTGTTGGGATGGTGGTTCTAGCGTTAACGGTCTGAGTCATTGCCGGGTTGCTGCTTTCCAGGTCTTCGCGCGTTTTATGTTGAATGTTTTCTTTATCACTATTAGCCACTGCGCGTGGCGGCGCGTCATTTCTTTGTCCAAAGCGACAAAGAAACGAAGCAAAGAAAACGCTTTCACCGCTCTACCCTAAGTGTCCACAGCGTGCAGTTTTGATTCATGGGTGCCCCAAAAGCACGGTGCTCGCCAGAGCTTAAGATGTTTGAACCCCTCCTTCTCGCGAATCCTGACAGTAAAACGCTTCGCCCCGTACGCTCTCGGGCTAGCACTAGCGACTGACCCCGCCCAAGGAGCGCCCTGCGTTATCCGCGGAAAACCAACCTCCAAATTGTATGCATGCCGAACCATTTTTTAAAGCACCAAGAAAAAAGCCGCAGAATGCGTGAGGCCAACCCCCGAAATAACAACGCGAACCGACCAGCTAACCCGCGAAGAACCACAGCGGTAGATACGCGTGAGGCCGTGCGGGGTTCTTTGACAAGGGTGCTAGCCCGAGAGCGTACGGGGCGAAGCGTTTTACTGTCAGGATTCGCGAGAAGGAGGGGTTCAAACATCTTAAGCTCTGGCGAGCGCCGTGCTTTTGGGGCACCCATGAAATGGAACTGCACGCTGTGGACACTTAGGGTAGAGCGGTGAAAGCGTTTTCTTTGCTTCGTTTCTTTGTCGCTTTGGACAAAGAAATGACGCGCTGCCACGCGCAGTGGCTAATAGTGATAAAGAAAACATTCAACATAAAACGCGCGAAGACCTGGAAAGCACCAACCCGGCGATGAACCATACCGCTGGCCCCAAAACCTAGCAACCCGGCATTGACCCCGACCGCTAACGCAGAACTCGTGCAACGCGCCCCCACCCCCGCCCCCGCCCAACAAGTCCCTAACCAGTTGTCGTTTTCGATCAATAACGTGAGCAAAACCATCATCTAATCCGCATTGATCCAATGATAAGCTTCCCGATGCCCAGACTAGCTGGTTCTCGTATCGTATGCGCTCGACTTAAGCGTTCATATTCGCTTGGCAGCGATCGTCCACGTCTACCTGCTTTACCCCGGGCCGCTTGCGGTCAGACGCCGCGTTTCCTTCGAGCTGTCATCACTATGTCTTCATCTATCGCCCAAAGCAGAGCAGTGCCGCTGCGCAGCATCACGCAAATCCTCGCAGCCATGTTTTGCTTTGCCGTGGTCGATGCGCTCGCTAAGTCGGTCAGCCTGAAATACCCCGCTAACGAGATCACGTTCTTTCGAATGGTGTTCGGCCTGTTGCCCGCCTTCGCGATGTGCCTGCATGGCAAGCCTTTAAGCGAACGGATAAGGACCCTGGATTTCCCGGCGCAGACGCTACGCGCAATTACCTTGCTGTGCGCACTCGGATTGTTCTTCGCAGGATTGCCTTACGTGCCATTGAGCGAAGCGGTTGCTATCGTCTATTCGGAAACCATTTTCGTGATCGTGCTGGCGCCCTTGCTTCTCAAGGAAACGCTAAGACGCCGTGATGCCGGCGCGGCTGCGATCGGCTTTATGGGCGTGCTGCTGGTTGTGCGCCCCAGCAGCGATCAGACGAGTTGGCTCGGCCCGGTACTGCTTATCGCAAGCGCGGTGTTCGGAGCGTTATCGATTCTGCAAATCAAGCGAATCCGCGCATCGAATGATTCGAGTGTCACCGTGCTTTACTTCACCGCGATTGGTGCGGTCGTCAGCGGGCTCTCGCTCTTCTTCGTATGGCAAACGCCCACATTGGATTTTCTGGCGCTGATGGCCTTGCTCGGTGTCCTGGCCGGCACGGGGCAACTGTTGTTGACCATGGCGTTTCGTCAAGCCGATGCCAGCAAACTCGCGCCGTACAACTACACGAGCATTGTGTGGGCCGCAATCTTTGGTTACGTGGTCTGGGGCGAGACGGTCGGCATGGTGTCGCTGCTGGGTATCTTGCTGATTGTGGGCGGTTCAATACTGGTGGCAATCAGGAGCAAACAAGCAGATGGCCCGCTGGTTTAATCAAGCGGGCCGACACCGTTTCACTCAATCGACAACCTCAGCGCAAACGCCAGCAACGCGGCCGAGAACGTCCAGCGCTGCAAGACCTGCGCGCGCGGATGACTGCGCAACCAGCGGGACAACCGAACGGCGGAAAACGCCAGCGTTGTGTCGAACGCCGCACCGATCGCGACCAGCACCACGCCGAGTTCAAGAACCTGCGACCAGGCCGCGCCTGCTTCCGGATGCACGAATTGCGGCAGCAACACCGAACAGAACAGCAACGCCTTCGGATTGAGCAGACTGCTTAGCACGCCCTTTGACATCGAGGCGCGCAAGCGCGGGCGCGTCTTCGACGTTAAATTGTTGTCGTCGAGACCGAACGCAGGCGAGCGGAAAATCTGGATCGCCACGTAGGCGAGATAAAGCGCTCCAGCAATCCGTACACCTTCATAGAGCCACGGTGCACTACGCAGCAACGCAGCAACGCCGAGCGCCGACAACGTCACATGCAGGCTGCGGGCAATTGCCAGACCGGCAGCAGTCGAAAGCCCGTGCTTCAGGCCATGCGAAGAACTGCTCTGTAAGATGAGCGCCATGTCCGGGCCGGGGAGCGCATAGACGACCGCGAGGGCCCCGATAAAGACAAGCAGCAGTTGCAGCGAGACCATGATCCAACCTCCATTTCGAAGGCTTGATATTGCCGCTAATCGACGAGCGTTTTCTGGCGTAGTCGTGCCTGTTTTAAAGCCGGTTTAGGGGAAAACGCCAAGGCGCGTCATGTCCGTCAGCGTTAGTCATTGCGTCGGCGGCTAAGTCGGCAACGGACGGCGTTTTCGCGAGGGAATCGTCATGGCGGCAACACCCGCGACCACGCACACCAGGCCCAACCATGCCGACGGCGCCAGCGTTTCATCCAGTAAGCCCACGCCTATGGCTACCCCTATCGGCACGCGCAAATAGGCTTGCGCCGTAGTCCCGACAGGCCCCAAGGTCTGTACGAGCCGGAAGTAAATCAGAAATGCCAACGCGGTTGAAAAGACCGAGAGCGCGATCAACGCGATGAGCGAATGATTCGATGGATGCAAGGTCCAGGGCTTGTCGACGAAAGCACTTATTGGAACGAGCAGCACGGTCCCAACGAGTAGCGACCCTGCTGCGGGCGCGGCCGCGGGCAATCCCTTGAACGAACGCCCATAGAGCGCCGCGCCCGCGTAGCAGACCGTTGCAGCGACAATGGCCAACTGAGCCAGCAGTTGATTTCCCAGCCCATGAAACGCGGTCGTGCCCACGACGAGACATATTCCAACCAGCCCTGCCGTGACGCCGAACAACTTCCGGGGCGTGACCGATTCATGTCGTGTGATCAGCCAGGTTCCCAGAAACGCGACAACGGGTGAGGCTGAATTCAGCATGGTGGCGAGTCCCGCTTCCACCGAGCGTTCAGCCCACGCTATCAGCGTAAAAGGCACGACACTGTTCAGCATCGCCTGCACAAAAAAACGCCGCCAGATTGCAGGGTCGCGGGGCATCGGAATGCCTTTGAAGATCATCCAGCCCAAGAGAATTAATCCCGCGATCAAGGTCCGTGCGGCAATCAGCGTGATCGGAGGAATGGTTTCAACGCCAACCCTGATCAACGCGTACGAAGCACCCCATAGCGTCGATAGCAGCAGGAGGAGCATCAGATCGACAAAGGTGTCTGGTTCTCGGGCAAGGAGAGTTTTCATCGGTCAGATCAGCGGATTCGCGCGGCAGGAAGATGAGCGGCGTGCCCAAATTATGGCTTGCTGCACTCGCCTAAGTTTCAGCCTGACCCGAACGATGGAATGCGTATATGTCTCTTAAAGGC
>NZ_CAXUPU020000037.1:0-73776 GCF_964252755.1 Caballeronia sp. LjRoot29
TTTCTTTGTCGCTTTGGACAAAGAAATGACGCGCCGCCACGCGCAGTGGCTAATAGTGATAAAGAAATCAGCCAACACATAACCCGCAAAAACCTAAAAAGCAGCAACCCGGCAATGAATCAGACCGCTACCGCAGAACCCGTGCAACCCGGCATAGACCGCGACCGCTAACGCCAGAACCCGTGCAACCCCGCCCCCACCCACCCCCAAGTGCGAACGAAAAAACCAACTTCACCCCCAAGCCGCCACGACATCTCTAACTCTCGCGTCACCCCTGCAGACGCCAGCCAAGCCCCAGACTCTTCTGCAAAGAAACAAAATCCTTAAGCAATTCGGCTTGCCCCGAGACCACATTCTGCTGCGCGCTGAACTGCGTGCGTTGCGTATCGAGCAAATCGATGAGACTTGACGTACCCGCGGTATAACGCTGCCGCACCAAAATAAGCGAACGGTCCGCAGAAGCTTGCACTTGCTGCAGCGTAGCCAGGTGTTCACGCTGATGCCCATATCGCGACAATGAAGTATTGGCGTCCTGCAAAGCCGCCAGCACCGTGTGCGCATATTTCGCATCGGCCTCGTCGCGCGATGCTTCGGCGCCGCGAACGCTCGAGAGCGTGCGCCCGAAGTCCAGCACGTTCCACTGCAAATAAGGCGCACCAATCCAGCTGAAATTGCTCTTGCGGACCAGGTGGCCCGGATCAGCGGCGGCATAGCCGATGTCACCGAACAACGTCACCTTCGGAAAGAAGTCAGCCTTATGCTCGCCGATCTGCGCGTTGTTCGAAGCAAGACGTCGTTCTGCCGCACGAATATCGGGCCGTTGCTGCAGCATTGAAGCGGGGTCGCCGATAGCCACCGACGCCGGCAAGGCCGGCAGCGGCCGCTGCGCAGAGAGCTCCTCATCAAGCGCGCCCGGGGCCTGTCCCGTCAATACCGCGAGCTGATCAAGCGATTCAGCAACTTGCTCATCCAGCGGCTGCAGCGTTGCGCGGGTGTTCTCAACCTGCGTGGTAAGGCGCTCGACATCGACATCGGCCGCCGTGCCGTGTGCGCGGCGCTGCTGCGTCAGCGTGAGCATCTGTTGCTGGAGTTCCGCGGACTGCTGTGCGAGCGTCAGGCGTTGCTGCTCGTCACGCAGGTCAACATATGCTTGCGCGACTTCCGCTGCGAGCGACACCTGGGTGTCGGCGAGATCGGCGTCGACTGCATCCGCTTCCGCCGTCGCGGCTTCCACCGCGCGTCGCGTGCCGCCGAACAGATCGATCTCCCACGATGCATCGAAACCCGCCGTGTAGAGCTGCAGCGGTCCTCCGCCGGAAGAAGATGAACTGCCCGAGCTACCTTGAGAAGAGGACAGCGAACTCAGGTTGGGCTCGCGCATGCGCAACGCGGCGGCGTCGAGAGAAGCGGTCGGCATGCCATTCGCTTTTTGGTGCTGCAACTGCGCGCGTGCTTCGCGCAAACGCGCTTGCGCCGCGTGAACGTCCGGGTTATCGGCGAGCGCGGCGTTGATCAACGTGTTCAGTTGCGGATCGTCGAGCGCCAGCCACCATTGACTCGGCGCGCGTGTCGAGACCATACCGGCCGCGGGTGTACGGACAAAGTTGGAAGCATGGGTCGCGTCGGGCGCAACCTGCGGCGCGCCGGCATAGTCGGGGCCGACGGTGCAGGCCGAGAGTGCGCAGACGGATGCCAGCAGCGTCAGTAAAAAGGGGGCGGTAGGGCGATCGAACATCGTGGATAGTGTCTTTGCCGTCAATGGCCGGCGGAAGTCGAAACGGGGCCGCGCGGAGTCTTCAGGAGGAGCGCAAGCGGCACGCAGGCAAGCAGCGCAAGACCGAGCAGATAAAACGTTTCAGAGTACGTAATAACAGTAGCTTGCATGTGGATCTGCGCCGCGATCTGACCGAGCGCACGCATCTTGGAGTAGGCCATGTCACCGGTTTGCGCGAACCAGTTCGCAGCACTCGACGTCAGGCGCTCCTGTCCCACCAGCGAGTTGGCGGTCAGCGACTCGCGGATCATCGCTGTGTGGAAGGTCGTGCGCCGATCGATAACGGTCCCAATGATCGCGAGCCCAACGGAGCCGCCAAGATTGCGGGCCATGTTGTAAAGACCGGCTGCATCGCCGGAATCTTCGCGCGAGACCGCCGCCATGGACGCCTGGTTCAACGGCATCAGCGCGAGGATTTGCGCAAAGCCGCGTATGAGTTGCGACCAGAAGAAGTCGTGGCCGACGCTCTGCGCTGTCAGGTCAATATCGAGCATGCAACTCAACGCAAACAGCAACAGCCCACCAATCACGAGCATGCGAAAGTCGAGCTTGCCGAGAATGCGCGGCAGGATCGGCATGATGAGAAACGCCGGTACGCCCGATATCAACATGATCGCGCCCGATTGCTGCGCGTTATATCCGGACACTATGCCAAGGAACTGCGGCAGCAAATACGACACGCCATACAGCCCCGCACCGACCGCAAACACAATCACAATGACGCTTGCGTAACGCGGATTGCGCATCAGGCTCAGACGCATGATTGGCCGCTTCGCGGCGAGTTGCGAAATGGTGATGAGCACCATGCCCACCAGCGACACGCAGGTCAGCGAGACAATCGTGCTGGACTCGAACCAGCGCTCGCGCTGCCCTTCTTCAAGCACCACGGTCAACGAACTCAGGCCAATTGTCAGGCCGATAATGCCAACCCAGTCCGCCTTGAAAAACGTACTCCATTGCGGACGATCTGAAGGCAGTCCAACGATCAGCAAGGTGATCAGCGCAATACATACCGGCAGGTTGATAAAGAAGCACCAGCTCCAGCTGATGTTCTCTGCAAGCCAGCCACCGAGCACCGGTCCCAGCAGAGGACCCAGCAACACGATCAGGCCGAACATGGTCATGCCCACTGGCATCTGCGAGCGTGGCAAGCGGGTGCGAATGATGGTCTGCGCCGTCGGGATCATTGCGCCGCCCGCGAAGCCCTGGCCAATGCGCCCGGCGATCATCATGGGCAGGCTATGCGACCATCCGCACATCATGGAGAACGCGATGAACAGCGTGGCATTGGCGAGCAGGAAGTTGCGCAAGCCGAACACGCGCGTGAGCCATGCCGCGAGCGGGATCATCACGATCTCCGACATCAGGTAGCCGGTCGATATCCACGTACCCTCGGTCCCGGTTGCACCAATCTCGCCCTGGATCTGCGGCAAGGCCGAGTTGGTGATCGAGATATCCAGCGTGGCCATCAGCGCACCCAGCGAGCCGGCCGCCACCGCGAGCCAGTCTGCCGCGCTCGCGCGCTCTTCCTCCGGCGCGGGGGCAGCAGGCAAGGCAGCCGCTGCCGTGGTCGCATCAGCCATGGTTATTCTCGGCTTTGATGCGTTCGTCGCCTTCGCGCGAGGAGCGCGTATCGACGTCGGCGGTCACCGACAAGCCGGGCAGCAGCACGCTGCGTGTCTCCGGCCCCGTATCAATGCGAATGCGCACGGGAATTCGCTGAACGATCTTGGTGAAATTACCCGTGGCGTTTTCCGGCGGCAGCAGCGCGAACTGGGCGCCGGTGCCGGGCGCGAAACTGTCCACTACGCCGTGCAGGTCCGTGCCGGGCAGTGCATCCACATGCAGGATCACCGGCTGACCGATGCGCATGTGACCCACCTGCGTTTCCTTGAAGTTGGCCGTCAGATAAGTACTTTGCACCGGCACTACCGACAGCATCCGCGTACCCGGTTGAACGTACTGACCGACGCGCACCGAGCGATCGCCCACCTTGCCGGCCAGTACGCTGCGCACGACCGTGTCCTGCAGGTCGAGATGTGCTTGCCGGGCGCTTGCCTCTGCGGCTTCGAGCTGGGCACGTGCCTGCGCGATCTGCGCGGTGGTGGCGGCGATCTGTGTCACGGCGGCATCGACTGCAGCGGTGTTGGCTGCTAGCGTTGCCAGCGCCTGATCGCGCGTGCTGGTCAACTCTGAGAGCCGTTCGCTGGTCTCGGCGCCGGTAGCAGCGAGCGGTGCGTAACGCTGCACTTCGTCGCGGGCATGCTGGGCGCTGACTCGCGCGACCTGCTGCTGCGCTTTGGCCTGTTCAATGTTGGCGTGCTGCTGGAGGATGTCAGCTTGCGCGCGCTGGATATCCGCAGTGCGTGCAGCGATGGTCGCCTGTGCCTGGTCGAGCGCGACCTGGTACTGGCGGGTGTCAAGCTTGACCAGCGGGTCGCCGGCCTTGACCGTGGCGTTGTCACCGACGTAGACATCGGTGACATAGCCGCTGACCTTGGGCGCAACCGTGACACTGTCGGCTTGCAAATAGGCGTCGTCGGTGCTTTCAATAAAGCGGCCCACTGTCCACCAGCGGGCAAGCCAGATTCCCGCCACGATCAGCGCGACGATCCCGAGCACCATCAGGATCATGCGTCTCCCAGATCGCCGCGTGGGCGAAGCGGCGGAATCTTGCGGTACTTCGTGCGGAGGCGCCCCGGCGGTTGTTGACATCTTTGATCCAAATTATTCCAATCGGAACAATTATTCCAGTTGGTAAAATTGTGTCAAGTGATATATTTGTTTGGTTGACGTGAGAGGCACGAATGAACGACACAAAACGGCTACGCCGTCCGTCGGCCGGCGGATATGTGCGAGGCGACGAGACAAGGCTGCGAATCATCGAAGCCGCGATCGAGTCCTTTGGTGAGCATGGTTTCGAAGGCGCATCGACGCGCGACATCGCCGCGCGCGCTGGCGTCAATGCGCCCGCGCTGCAGTATTACTTCGAGAATAAAGAGGGCGTGTACCGGGCGTGTGCAGAATATCTCGCCGACTCGTCATGGGTCACGCTCGAGCCGGTAGTGACTTACGCAGCCGATGTCTTGAGCAAGGACAGCGATATCCCCGTACTGATCGATGCTTTCATTCGCATTCAGGAAGCCATTGCGGATCGTATGTTCGTGAAGGTTTGCGGTACGTCCAACCAGCGTCTTTTCTTTACGCGTGAACAGGCAGGACATGAGCCGACCATTGCTTCGGACATCATGATGCGGCGTGTGCGGCAGCCCTTGAACGATGTTGGCACGCGATTGATTGCTCGCATCACCGGCGCGAAGCCTGACGATGAGCTTACGTTGATCCGGATGCTGAGTTTGCACGGCCAACTGCTGATGTTCCACGTCGCGCCGCGCACGACGCTTGCATTGCTTGGATGGAAAGAGATAGACACAGAGAAGGGCGACTTGCTCAAGGCGACGGTGCGCACGCAGACGCAGATCCTGCTTGAGCAATGGAGCAGGGAGGGGCTGGCCAAGAAACCGGCACCGGGCGCACGCGCGAAGCCTGTCGTGAAGACGGCGCTCAAGAAACCGGCGGCCCCCAAGCGCACGGCGGCCGCTGCGAAAAAGTAGCGTTGCGTGCGGGCTGCGTCACGCAACGTCGGGAACCCTGCGCACGGTTTATCGCCGTGCCTCAAACACGAGATTGAACGGCGTCGCAGTCGCCCGGCGGAACTGCCGGAAGCCTGCTTCTGTGACTATGTCGCGAATCCGCCGCTCGCCGGCTTGCGCGCCCAGGCACATAGCCCCTGCTTGCGCTCGTGAAGCGGGGGTGCAAATCAGCGTAGATGCCGAGTAAAAGATCCTCCCAACAGGATTCAGGTTTCCTTCAAGCGTGTCGTTGGCGAACGGCTCGACGATCATCCACGTGCCGTCTTCAGCCAGGGTTTCATGCACGTGACGCGCTGCACCGAGTGGATCGCCCATGTCGTGAAGACAGTCGAACATGGTGACGAAGTCGTAGTCGCGTCCCGGGTAATCACTGGCCGAAGCGATTTCGAAACTTATGCGATCACTCGTGCCATCACTTACGCCCGCCGTTGCCGCCGACTCTCTCGCGTGCTCAATGGACCCCTCGTGATAGTCGTAACCCACGAATGTGGATTGCGGATAAGCCTGCGCCATGATGATGGTGGACGCGCCGTGACCGCAGCCAATATCTGCCGCACGTGCGCCGCTTTTCAGTTTCGCTTCGACACCGCCAAGCGACGGAATCCAGTCGTTCACGAGATACGCTGCATAGCCTGGACGGAAGAAACGCTCGGTGCCGTGAAAGAGCGAGACATCGTGCTCATGCCATCCAACGCCCAGTCCGGTCTTGAACGACTTCACCATCTTCGGGATGATCTTGAACTGTGCGACGGCAATCTGGAACGCGCCGGGTATGAAGGCCGGGCTGCCTTCCTCGGCAAGCGCGAAAGATTGTTCTTCGCTAAGGCCGAAGCATTCCGACGCGGGATCATAAGTGACGTAGCCGCTCGCGGCTTGGGCGCTTAGCCACTCGCGGACATAACGCGCATCTGTCTCGGTTGCCTGGGCGAGTTCTTCCGCGCGTAGCGGCTTGGCGGCGAGCGCCTTATAAAGCCCGAGTTGATCGCCGACAACAACGGTGGCCGCGTGCATTACGGCGCCGAGATCGTGGACAAACCCTCCCATGAATGCATCGAGTTTTGACTGATCGACTGCCATGACATACTCCTTGAAAAGCATCCCGTTTGAAATGGCCGGCGTTTTGACGTAATTAGTTTGTCATACTTATTATTTATCGACGCGGCTTGGTAAGGCTACGTTTCGATCGTGCAACAGCGAGTCACGCGGCTCTGGGTGACTCGACCGGCGGAGTGCCTTGGTGGAACAGCGCGCTCAACTGGGCACGCAGTTCGGGAGAGTCGGTGTGTTTGTGAACTGACACGGCATGCTGGACGGCCGCATCCAGGAGTTCCTGATCGGAGTCCGCGGATAGCGCGATGCTGCAGTTCATTTCGCTAGGAAACTCGCGACAGTCGATGTATTTGCGGGTCATGGCATCATCCCCCAATTACGTAGTATGGAGTTAAGTGACAAAGAAAAGGCCGGGGTGGCGCCACTCACCTTCCAGCGAATCGGCGCCTGCGAAGAGTATAGGTCGCTAACAAAGAGCTTGAGACCTCATTCACGGCCACGCCGAGGGTATAAAGCATCGCGGTTCGGGCGTGGGGTTTTTATTTCGCTAGCGAGATAAAAGAGCGGGCGAACGCCCGTTCGGCCTTGTACAGGAGCGATCTTTCGTGCGCATTCTTACGGCCACATCGGATCTCGTTCAGGTCATGAAGGTCCGCAAACACATCGGCTATTCATCATCGCTTTGGAAACTTTTTCGAACCGGGTGTTATCAGATGCACGGGGCTCGTCGCTAATGCTGCGATGGCTGCGATGGAACTGTAAGTTATGGGGGCTAAGCTGACATGCAATCACGGTGGAGTGACTCTTCCTCTGCATGCGATCGCCGGTGGTCCCGGCCCCGATCGTCCTTCATCGGTAATCTCGCCGCGGTTATCGATGCAGACACTTCACCTCTCACATGAAAGGAGACGAGCTTAATGACGCAGGGTTCCCGAAGTTTGTTGTATCGCCGGCTGGCGACGGTTGCGATAGCGATTGCCGCAGCAACCTCCGTACTGCCGGCGCAAGCGCAGCACCACGATGATCACGGCGGCGGCCGCGGTGGATACCATGGCGGTCACGGCGATAACCGCGGTGGTTATCGAGGCGGTGGCGGCGGTGGCGGCGGTGGTCTGCTTGTCGGCGCGCTGCTGGGTGTTGTAGCGGGTGCGGCTATCGCGGGTGCTGCCACGCAACCGCCTCCTCCAGTGGTCTATTCAGCTCCGCCGCCCCCGCCTCCGCCGGGCGTCGCTTATTACCCGAATAGTTATCCGCCAGGTTACTGAGTACTGAGCTTGTCATCCTGAGCCTGCCGACCTCGCTGACAGTACATTGATTTCACGAGTACTTTGGCCGGCAACATGACCACAACGCGTCTTATATAAACGTCGCGAATCTAACAACTCAATTCAAACTTCCAACATGAAACCATCCTTTCGTATTGCTGTTGCACCTGCATTGCTGGCGCTTGCCTGCTTCACGACGTCCGCCTGGGCGCAGTCCACGGCAGCTAGCGACGCGGCTGCTTCGGCGCCGATGAGCCATGCACAGAAGCACGCAGACTTCGTGGAGAAACGAATCGACGACCTGCACGCGCAGATGAAGATCACGAGTCAGCAGGCGCCACAGTGGGATGCCTTTGCGCAAACGATGCGTGACAACGCGACCAAGACCGATCAGGCCTTCCGTGATCGTGCGCACAAACTGCCTTCGGAGAATGCAGACGACGCGATGAAGTCCTACGCCGAGCTGGCTCAACTGCACGCGGACAATATGCAAAAGCTGGCTGCGTCATTCAGCGCCCTTTACGCCACGCTGTCTGATGACCAGAAGAAGATTGCAGACCCGCTGTTCCGGAATGACCACGGGAAGAAGCACGGCGGGCCGCGTAAGCATAAGCCTGCGGCAGCGGCTCCGGCACCAGCATCGAACTAAGCATTAGTGGTTCCATGGCGCGAGCCCTTAGCCGGTACGGCGGGGCTCGACTTCCTATAGATAAAGGACTCGGCCGGAGTTTTTTTATCTGAGGGGATCAGCTTTTTACAGCGTTTTCTACAGCGTCATGTCAGCTAGCCCACCGTTTTTTCGGGAGCGAAAAATGGTTGCAGCACTGATCGTGATCGATATTCAGGAAGGCCTGTTCCGGCCGACTCCCTCACCCGCAATGTCGGGGGATGTATTTTCCCGCATCAACGAACTCACTTCACGAGCGCGTGCCGCTAGCGTTCCGGTGATTTTTGTTCAGCATGAAACCGCGACAGGTGACCTTGAATACGGCTCGCCCGGCTGGGCGCTTGCTAAAGAGCTGCACGTCCGCGCGTCTGATCAGATCCGCCTACCCAGCAGTCATCTTGGGTCACGTGTGTATAGCCGCTGCGGCCATGCCGCTTGCGGCGATCGTATCCGCCACTGACTTGATGACGCTTTCGTTTACGTTGCATGCGAATGTGTTCCAGGAGTTCCAGCCCATGGGTGGCAATGCGTAGCGTACGGTAGTTTTTGCGATGCCGGGGTCGGGCGTGCCGGAAGAAACTGCACCTCCGTCTGAGCCGTTGCCTCCGCAACTCGCCAGTAGGACGAGAACGAGTGCTACTTGTACCAGGCCAACTGCTCGCATTGTCATGATTGTCTCCTACCGATTTGGTCACCTAAGTAGTGGTAACTAATTCTGGCCGGTTCGGCTCTGATATTGTGTAGTCGAGCTTAGGGCCGGGAGCGGAAACGGTGCAAGCCGCGGCGCAACGAAACCGCATACTAGGATGGGGGGCGCTCGCGCCGGTGGACGGGGGGTGGGTTCTGGGGTGGACGGGGAAGATGCTGGTTGCACGGGTTCTGCGTTAGCGGTCTGGTTCATTGCCGGGTTGCTGCTTTTCAGGTTTTTGCGGGTTCGGTGTTAGCTGATTTCTTTATCACTATTAGCCACTGCGCGTGGCGGCGCGTCATTTCTTTGTCCAAAGCGACAAAGAAACGAAGCAAAGAAAACGCTTTTAACAGCACTACCCTAAGTGTCCACAGCGTGCAGTTTCTATTCATGGGTGCCCCAAAAGCACGGTGCTCGCCAGAGCCACGGATGTTTGAACCCCTTCTTCTCGCGAATCCTGACAGTAAAACGCTTCGCCCCGTACGCTCTCGGGCAAGCACTGGCGACTGAACCCGCCCAAGGAGCGCCCCGCGCTATCCGCGGAAAACCAACCTCCAAATTTGTATGCATGCCGAACCATTTGAAAACCCGTCGAAAAACGGTGCTGCAGAACGTGGTAAGGCCTTACACCCGAAATAACAGCGCGAACCGACGAGTTAACCCGCGAAGAACCACACCCATAAAAGCGCGTGAGGTCGTGCCGGTCCGTGGAACACTGGTGCTTGCCCGAGAGCGTACGGGGCGCAGCGTTTTACTGTCGGGATTCGCGAGAAGGAGGGGTTCACACATCCGTGGCTCTGGCGAGCACCGTGCTTTTGGGGCACCCATGAATCAAAACTGCACGCTGTGGACACTTAATTTTTAGAGAGTTGAAAGCGTTTTCTTTGCTTCGTTTCTTTGTCGCTTTGGACAAAGAAATGACGTGCCGCCACGCACAGTGGCTAATAGTGATAAAGAAATCAGCTGACACCGAACCCGCACGTACCTGGAAAGCAGCAACCCGGCATAGATCCCGACCGCTAACGCAAAACCCCAGCACAGCCCGGACCGTAACCCCGCGACCTAACGCCCCCCAAAGCAAGTGCCAACGCCCCACCCTAGTTCAATTCCCGCCCACCAGTCTCATCGAGCATAGAAACAGCGATCAACGAAACAACCACGCACCCGATCATGTACCACGCCGGGGCCATCGTATTGCCAGTCACCTTGATCAACCAAGCAACCACCAACTGCGCCGAGCCACCAAACACCGACACTGCCACCGCATAAGCACTCGCCAGATATCCCGCGCGCACATGCTTCGGAAAGTTCTCCGGCATGAGTGCATACGCCGGTGCCGACCCCATCGTATAGAACAACATCAACAGCACAATCAACCCAACCATAACCGGCAACGAAGGAAACTGGTTCATCAACCAGAACGCCGGATAGAGCAGCACGATCAACGCAATGCGCCCCACCAGGATCAGCGGCTTGCGACGTTGCATCTTGTCCGATAACGCACCCCAAAGCGGACACAACGTCAGCGAAACAATCGCCGCGCAGATCGACACCAGCATGGAAAGCTTGGCCGGCATCTTCAGGTACTGGATCGAATAAGTGGGGATGTAATACATGAGGACGTAAGTCGCCACCGTCATGCCCATGATCGCAAATACAGTCAGGAACCACTTGTGCACGAGGCCCGGTTCCAGACTTGCCTTAGCCGCCTGCGCCTGCTTCAAAGGCTCTTCCACAATATGCCGGCGCAAATACACGCCAACCGGCATGATCAGCGTGCCGATCAGGAACGGTACGCGCCATCCCCAGTCGAGCAGCTGTTCACTACTTAACTGGTACGTCAGCAATGCCGCAATGCCCGAGCCCATCAGCGCAGCAGCGCCTTGGCTCGCGAGCTGCCAGCTAGCCCGAAAACCACGGCCCTTGGCTGTTCCTGTCTCAAGCAGCGTCGCGGTGGCAGCGCCGAATTCCCCGCCCTGCGCGAAGCCCTGCAGCAACCGGGCAAAGATGATCAGAGCCGGAGCGGCGAGGCCAATGCTTGCATAACTCGGCGCCAAACCGATCATGGCCGAACCGATCGCCATCAGGAAGATGGTCAGGGTCAGCGCAGCACGCCGGCCGCGTTTGTCCGCATAGTGACCCAGCACGAAACCACCAACGGGGCGCGCGACAAAACCGATTGCAAACGCGGACAGCGCGAGCAACGTGGACACAACGGGGTCATGCGCCGGGAAGAAAAGCTTCGCGATCGTGAGCGCGAAAAAGCTATAGACGGTGAAATCGTAAAACTCAAGCAGGTTGCCGACAATCGCGGCAATCACGATCTTGCTTTGCGATACCGCTTTAGCAGGCTGGGCAGTAATGACTGACATGGATGTCCCGTGAACGCTTGGGTCCGGCGCGCGGCTTAAGCGCGATGCCGAAACATCGCGCAGCACCCAAGATTTGTGTTGTCACCGAAGTGCTACCGACCTGCTCGCACGAAACCTACCGCGCGAGAAAACGCTCGACCAGACGAGTCCAGTAGGCCGCGCCGACAGTGAGGTTGTCGTCGTTGAAGTCGTAGGACGCGTTATGCAGCATTGGCGCGCCTTCACCGTTGCCCAGGCGCAGGAAACATCCCGGCTTCTTCTGCAGGTAATAAGCGAAATCTTCGCTACCGGCGATAGGGCCGAAGTTATCGACAACCCGATCGTCGCCAACCAGTTCGCGCGCCACCTGCAACGCCAATTCCGTCTCGGCCTGGCTGTTGATGACGACCGGATAACCCGGCACGTACTCAATCTCCACGCGCGCGCCATACGCGCCTGCCTGGGCTTCCGTCAGCGCGCGGATACGCGCTTCAAGCAGCTCGCGCACAGCGGGGTCGAACGATCGAACGCTGAGCTGCAAACGTGCCGACTCAGGAATCACGTTGGCCGCATGCCCCGCGTTAAAGGCCCCAACCGTGACGACGGCTGTTTGCGTCGGGTCAATGCTGCGAGCAACCACGGTCTGCAACGCGGTCACCAGTCCCGCGCCGATGACCACCGGATCCACGGAAAGATGCGGGCGCGCTGCGTGGCCGCCTCGACCATGAATCGTGATGTTGACCGTATCCGATGCCGCCATGAACGGGCCGCTGCGAAACATGAATGTGCCCGTTGGATAGCCGGGATGATTGTGCAAACCAAAGATTGCCTCGCAGGGGAAGCGTTCGAACAATCCATCGGCAATCATGCGCATCGCGCCGCTGTCCGCACCGATTTCTTCGGCGGGCTGGAACACGAGATGAACCGTACCGTTGAATGCGCGCGTGCGAGCAAGGTGGCGTGCCGCGCCCAGGACCATGGTGGTGTGGCCGTCGTGGCCGCACGCGTGCATCAGGCCGGCGTTGCGGCTGGCGTACGGCAAACCGGTTTCTTCAGCAATCGGCAATGCATCCATGTCGGCGCGAACGGCGACCGCGCGGGTGCCCGAACCCGCTGTCAGCGAAGCAACCATGCCAGTTCCACCCAGGCCACGCGTCACCGTGTAACCCCAGCTTTCGAGGCTTTGCGCAACGAGGTCGGAGGTTTGAAACTCCTTGTACGCGAGCTCCGGATTCTGATGCAGGCGATGACGGATATCGCTTAGTTCATCGCGCAGATCTGCTGTGTCGTCCAGTGAGCAAAAGCCCTTGGTATTTTCCATGGTCATGGGTGTCTCTCTTTAAGAAATCCAGTGGGGGAGTATTCTGCTGCAAAATCCGCTAATCAATGATGTTCACTGACCGATAATGTTGATCTGCATGTCAACAGACAAGAATATGGCTAAAGACAATACGCCTGCGCGCGAGAATTTGCTTAGCGCCCGGAGCCTGCGTTATCTGCATGAAATCGATGTGCACGGCGGCGTGCGCGCCGCGGCTGACGCGCTAGCCATTAATGGTTCCGTGATCAGCCGGCAAGTGGCGCAACTCGAGCGCGACCACGGCGTGGTGCTGCTGGAGCGGCGCAGCAGGCGCGCCGTGCTGACGGAGATCGGGCTCAGTCTTGTCGAACATTTCCGCGAGAGTAGCCGTCGCGACGCGGACATGCTGGCACAACTGGAAGATTTCAGGAGCCTGCGGCGCGGACGGTTGGGCATTGGCGTGGGCGAGGGGTTCGTCGAGAATTTGCTGGCCACCGTGCTTGAAGGTTTTAGCTTGCAGTTTCCTGACATCGTAGTGGAACTGCGTAGCGGCGCAACGTCTGAAATCATCGCAATGGTCCGCAACGATGACGTCGATCTCGGCTTATGCGCGGGCGGTGGCAGCGACCCGGCCATACGTTCGCGCACGTTCCGGGCGGCGCAATTTTGTGCGCTCGTCAGTCCGCGACATGCGTTGGCGGGTGAGCGGCGTATCCGCTTTGAACAGTTGCGCGATCAGCGGCTTATCTTCATGCCCGAGCGTTTTGGCGCCCAGCAATATCTCGATGCCATCATTCGAGCAGAGCGGCTGAACCTGACGCCATCGTATCGCTGCGATCTTTTCTCGGCCGCCCAGGCCATTGCTGCAGCGGGACTGGGCGTAGCGTTCATGTCGACGGATGCGGCGCGGCAATACCTTGAAGCGGGACGTCTGGTTGCACTTGAACTGGAGCATCCGATAGCGCGCGAATTCAGCAGCCAGGCAATACGGCGGGTCGGCCGGCGCCTCTCTCCAGCTGCTGAATTCCTTTGGCGACATCTTGTAGAAGCGATGCAGCGGCGTTGGGCCGTTTCATCGCCTAAGCAAGGTGAGTAGTTACACGGCGGTTCGGATCAAGCGGCTTGGATCACCCGACCGCGCATAGACGCATGCATGTTAAGCGTCTTGCGCCACGTCGCGCAGGAACACGGGAAGGTCGGTGGCAGAGGGCGTGACGCCGGCCTGATACATCATGTCGCCGACAAAGCCGCGATGATAAGTGCCGTGATTGACCACGTGCAGGATCATTTCGTTGCAGGTCATGACACCCTCGCCACCGCCAATAAACTTGAAGTGAATTGACCGGTCAAGATCATCAGCCGATAGATCCGCGGCGAAATCAACATACCACTGGTCTAGCGTGCGGACCGATTGCCGGAGTTCTTCCAGAGACGGATGAGTCGGCGTGTTGCGTGCCGAGTATCCATGTTCACGTCCCTGCAGATGGGCCTGGAAAACGGCGTCTATGACGTAGATGTGGTTAAGGGTGTGGACCATGTTGCCGAAGCGTGTCTGCCGTGGCCGGACAACCTCTTCGTACGGCATGTCCTTCAGCATGGAGAAGAGGAGATCGTTGGCCCAGGCCTTATATCGGGTCAACATTCGCACGGTCTTGTTGGCGGCGGTCATGGTTGCTTCCTTGGCAGAATGGCAAGAGATGGCAAGAGGAATAGCGTGCTCTAGCTTAACCGTCAGGAAATCAGTGTGACAGATACAGTGATTGTAGGAACCACCAGATCAGTTCCAGCTAAAGCGCACCGAATCAACGACTCTTTCAGAGCGGCGCGACATCATGAAATTTGCCATAGTCGAGATGCGTCTCGCCGTCCTGCTCAAACATCAAGTCGACGTACTGATGTTGCCAAAGAATGCATTCGGGCGGCCATGCATACCGTGCTTGCATGGGCTGCGCCGTGGTTTCGTCGAGGCCTTCCACCATGAGCATTAACTCGGCATTGCTCGCTTTGAGCGACTCCAGCGTCTGGCCAAAGAGCGGACTTTCTTCATCGATGACATGCATGAGGCTCCAGCCGAGCAGGAAGATCGGATGCTGTTCGCGGATCAGCGGAAGATCGAGCACCTTGCGAAAATAGAACCCTTCGGGCGTGGTCTCCGACCGCATCAGGCGCATGCGTGCCTTCGCTTCCACGATCACGTTCTGGCGTGCATTGGCGGCGCGGACCATGAGTGTCATGCGACCGTCGATAGGGCGCACTACCGCGCGCTTCGCAAACAATATACGTGCATGGGGCCGCGAAAATCGCGCGAAGATCATGCCGGTCGTCAACGCAATGCCTGACATGCCGACGAAGATTTCGAGTGTCGCGACGCAATGGCCGTAGACGGTATCCGGATGCATGTCGCCATAGCCGACGGTTGCAAGCGTCTCCACGCTGAAGAAGAACGCGCCCAGCAAACCGGCGGGAGCCTGGTTCGCGATAGCGTGATGTCCCAGCAGGTACAGCAACGCGAATCCGAAGTTGAGAAGAAGAAAGAGCAGTGCGGCGACTGCAAAGAACAACGGCCAGCCGACCGTCAGTGCGATGTGGTAAATGTCCTGCCAGAAGTGGGTCTTGAGACCATGCGTGATGACATGCCGGTTTTCATCCAGAGCAAGCCTTCGATGCGGCGCCCCAGGCTCGTATGCCTCATCTGATGACGCTCGCTTTGTATTGGATGGCATCGTTTAAGTGACTCTAAAAGGGGAGGCAGGGCATCTCGAGTAGCGTGCGTTTAACTGTTCAACCGGTCACGGTCTTATACAAGTTTCGTGAAACCGTCGGCGCTCCAGCGTTCGCTTCCTACGCCGTGGTGAACGAAGAACAAGCCTTCGGGATCATACTGATCTTTTACGGTGAGCAGCCTGCTGTAATTCGATCCCCAGAAGGCCTGTTGCCAATTCGCGTTGAAGAAATTGCTTTCACCGACGTAAGAACCGGGGTTCGGAACCAGCTTGCGCACTTCATCCATCGCGCGGCCGATGGCTTGCGCATTGCGCCGTGCTGCGCCGGTATCCGGTTCGTGGCCCGGGATGCCGGGATAAGCGGGCGGCCCTTCCATCCCTGCGATAAGCAACGCAAACGCGTCAAGCACCGCCGGATTCGTGGCGGCGTCCCTTGACGCCGCGATGGCCTCGGCCGGCGCGCCTGCCAAGCCCTTGTTGAGGTGTAGCGACACGCCCCATTGCCGGCTGGCGGCAAACAACGTGTCGGCCAGCGTTTGCCGCTGATCGTCTTGCAGCAAGGCGGCAGGGAGCCACGCAGACTCATAGCCGTGCAGCACTTGTCCGGCCTCTCCCGTGTTGCCCGACCAGAAGACATTGTCTACAGGCGCGTTCGGCCGGTCGTCGGTGCTAATGAGATCGGGCAATTTCTTCAGCATCGCTGGGGCCCATAAAGTGCGGGCCGGAAGGGCGAGGATAGTCAATGGAGGGAAGTCGGCCTTGAAATCGTCAGGCGCTGCGGCAAGCGTGTCCATGAACGGTTGCCAGACCGATTGTGCTTCGCTGCGGCTGAGCCCCTGGAACACCATCGATATAGCGAGGACATTGTCACGGCGAAACCGGATCTGCTCGCCCCGGTGAGGGTTCATGAGCTCCCGATGGTAAAAGTCCACCATCAGTCCAATTAGGCGCCGAAATGCAGGCGCCGACGCAGCTTTGATCGTCATGTTCACGGCGCCGAAAGTTTCGGGTAGTTCGTGGACCCGCAGCGTCAGCCGTGTGACCACGCCCAGGCTGCCACCGCCGCCGCCTTTCAGCGCCCAGAACAAATCGGGATTTGTGCAGGCGTTGGCGATGCGGACGACGCCGTCCGCGGTAACAATCTCGGCTTCGAGAAGGCTTCCCGCCGCCAGCCCGTAGGCTTTGGAAAAGCTGCCGAACCCGCCGCTCTGGATCAGCCCGGCTACGCCAACCGTCAAGCAGCCGCCGCCTTGAACGTAACCGCCCGCCTGCGTGGTGACGGCATCATAGACGTGCGCCCAGAGCGCGCCGGCGCCGACCGTCACTGCTCGCACTGGCGAGGCGTGCCCCTGGCATCCCGTGCCGACGAATGCGTCTTGCACAGTGATGCTATTCATTCTTCGCGTCCAGACCAGCAGGGAATCCGGCGAATTCGAATTGCCTTGATAACTGTGTCCGCCCCCCTTTACGACAAGCCGCAAATTATTACGGCGTGCGAAGTTGATGGCAGCGACTACATCGGTCGTATTGCGCGCGGCCACAGCATAGACACTGGGTGTCGATGTCCACGCGTCGACCCAACCGAGGGTTTGCGTCAGGCCAACTTCATCGCTGAGAAAATACGGGTTCTTGAGTTCCTTGAACAGCTGCTGGCAGGCGGCGCTGTCAGGCGCGTTCACGCAAGCCGTGAGCGGCGATTGGACTTTGATCAGTGCGTCGCCGACTTGCTTGCCAAGCGCATTCCACTGCGACTCCGACGGCCAATCCGGATCACCAGGGCGAACGCGAGAAAGCGCATTGGACGCTACCGCCGCGTGCGCGGGCGTAAGCAACGGTTCCCAGATACTGGAAAAAATCGGCAGCCCCGCAGCGAGTTGTAAAAGGCGTCGTCTTTGCCGCGAGAGCGATTGGGTCGAAGGTTTCATCGGTGAGCATGAAAACTTGATGTGGTCGAAACCGTGAAGTTATCGCGCCTCGCTACCGTTGTGAACGCTCTACGCCACGAAATTCGTTTTCCGCGTCGACATGCGGCGCTCAAGCAACGAGGCGTTGTTCACCACCCGCAAGCCGGTGCGCATTGCGCCGAGCGCCACGCGCCCGACCATTAGGCGATGAATAGCGCCGCTCGCATCGAAGGAAGCGCAAGCATGGTACTTGAGCCTAAGCGCGGATTCGCGGCTAGCAGCACGCTCGCCAACTATTGGCCGGCTGCGGCCCAAAGTAACGAAAGGCCAGATGACAGCATGAGTCCGTCGACCAGCAATTTGAATGTCGATGGCGCCATGCGCACGACAATCGACTTCGCGAAAAACGATCCGGTCATCAACGCCGATCCCGCGATCAGGCCTTGAAACACAACACCCGCCGGCAGTGCGCCAAACTCCTTGAACGCAGCAATCTTGGTCCCATACACGGCAAGCGATCCGGCGGCCTCTGTAGCGAGAAAAGCGCCTCGTTCCAGTCCATAAGACGTGAAAACAGGTACGGTAATCGGACCCGTGGAAACAACGATGCCGGTCAGAAATCCAACCGGGCCGCCAATTAGTGCAAGGTGCAAAAGGCTGAACTTTATCGAGCGTCGTGCGAGCCATCGGCGGGTGGGGATCATGGCTACAAAAAATACGCCCAGGGCTATTTCAACCGCGCGGGCAGGCAACGATAACAGCGTGTGAACGCCCAGCGCGGCGCCCGGAACAGCGGTCAGGCAATACGCGCCGCAAGCGCGCCAGTCGATCTCTCGCCACCACGCGACAATCTTGCCAAAATTTCCCATGATCGCGCCGATGGCCATGATGGGGACGGCCTGCTGCGGTCCAAACAGAATCACGAGAACGGGCATGAGCATCATTGAAGATCCCGTGCCGATGATTCCGCTCAACATGCCGGCTGCCACGCCGACGGTTAACACAAGGACGTATTCCATGGTCCGCGTCTTTGTAGAGATTATTCGAATAAGCGACGATGAAGAAATGCGGCTAGCCAGTACGGCACACGCCGTATGGTACGTGAACTTTCGGCGCTAAGCCTATCCACTTGTTGCAATGCCAGCGACCCATATTCCGTGCTAGCGGCACAATGCCGAAAACCGCTTGACTTAGAGTGCGCTCTAAGTCCTACCATGCTTTATGTCGAAACGAGAACGCAGCCATGAAGATAGGTGACATCGCCGAGCGGACGGGCCTCACGGCCCATACGATTCGCTACTACGAACGGATCGGACTGCTGCCGTTCGCGCCTAGGGACCACACGGGTCAACGTGTTTATGACGCTTCCATCCTGACGTGGATCGAGTTTCTGGGCCGGCTTAAAACGACCGGCATGTCGATTCAGGAGATGCTGCGTTATGCCGGGCTTCGCGCACAAGGTGCGGCAACCGAGGAAGCCCGGTGCACGCTGCTAGCGGGACATCGCGATCAAGTAAGAATCAGAGTGGCAGAACTGCAGGCATGCCTTCTCGTCCTCGACGAAAAAATAGCCGGTTACACCCACACTCAATTGAGGACTGAAAAATGCAAGACACGATCGAACGCCAAGCGGATCAGGAAAGTCGCCTAGAACGAGGCAAGCGGGTGTTATCGGAGATCGACGGAGAAGCAGGGCAAACGGTTATCAATTCGCTTGCGGATATTGCGCCGGACTTCGCGCGTTACCTGCTTGAATTTCCATTCGGCGACATCTATTCGCGACCGGGCCTCGACATCCGTGCTCGTGAAATTGCCACCATCGCAGCACTGACTGCAATGGGCAATGCAACGCCTCAGCTCAAGGTTCATATTGCTGCGGGGCTTAACGTGGGTCTTAGCCGCGACGAGATAGTCGAGACCATCATGCAGATGGCGGTGTATGCGGGATTCCCGGCGGCGCTCAACGGCCTGTTCGCTGCGAAGGAAGTCTTCCGCGATCACGGTTGAGCGGGGTCACTTAAGCTCGAGCCCCCATTGCTCAAGCGGGTCACTCAAGCGTTTTGTTCAAGCAACGACAAGCGCAGGCATGGAGGCTTCAACCGGACGCGCAATCCCGAGAAAAGCGTTAAGCGCGGTGGTCGCATAAACGTCGCGGCGACGCACGAACAATGTGTCGACGCGAGCATCTTCGGGCGCGAGCTCATGCACGGCGACACGGCCTTCGCGCCACGCTGTTGCGACTACGCCTTTCGGCAGCAGCGTCACACCTACGCCCGCTGCCACGCAACCCAGCATGGCGTCAAGAGAGCCGAATTCCAGCGGGGTGCTGACTCTCAAACCGTGCCGCGCCAGCGCGATATCCAGCCGTGTCCTGTACGAGCATCCGATTCGAAACACGATCGTTTTTACATCGCCCAACCGCGCAAGCTCAGCAATAGAGCGAATATGCCGCGCTGTCACAAGCACCATTTCCTCATGAAACATGACCTCGGTGGACAGATCGTCGTGATTCACCGGACCCGCGACAAACGCGCCGTCGAGCCGATACTGCAGCACATCGTCGATCAGGCTTGCCGTGGTCCCGGTCCGCAACACCATGTCCACTTGCGGATAAGCCAGCGCAAACGAGGCGAGTACGTCAGGCATGCGCAGCGCGGCGGTAGTCTCCAACGTACCGAGGATCAGCGGTCCGTGCGGGACGCCGTCGTCTTTGACTGCGCTGCGCGCGTCGTCGAGTAACCGCGCCATCTGTCTGGAGAAAGGCAGCAGCCTGCGGCCGGCGGCCGTCGGTTCCACGCCTCGATGATGCCGGTGAAAGAGCGGTGCGCCCAATTCTTCTTCCAGCAAGCGAACCCGCGCTGTCACATTCGACTGAACAGTATGGAGTTCCAGGGCTGCGCGATTCATGCTGCCGTTTCGCGCGACCGACTCGAATATGCGTAAATCGGCTGCGTCCATGTCGACCCTCGATATCGGGAAAAGTGATAGCAATTATCACATCAAAGCGCCGCTTGCTTCTTCAAAGCTTGCTAAGCTTTGCGCCTGGTGCAGCGGCGCTGCGCGCAGTGCAAATCCATGCGCAACGAATGATTTCAAGTCACTCAGGCGCCGCGACTATCATCAAGGAGAAAAGAACATGAGCACGTGGCGCGATCGTCGGATTCTGGACTTGTTTGGTATTGAAGCACCTATTGTCTTGGCCCCCATGGCAGGGCCCGGCACGCCTGAACTGGCCATAGCCGTATGCGAAGCAGGCGGCCTGGGATCGCTGCCTTGCGCGCTGCTCACCACGGAACAAGCGCGTGACGGCATTGCGTTGATCCGCACGAAAACGCGTGGCCCGATCAACCTTAATTTTTTCTGTCATGTTCCGCCGCAAGCCGATGCAGCGCGCAACCTGGCATGGCGCGCGCGTCTGGCGGAGTATTACGTCGAGTATGGACTCGATCCCGAGGTAACGCCGCCCGCAGCTGGCCGCCGCCCGTTCGATAACGACTTCTGCGCAATCGTGGAGGAATTCAAGCCCGAGGTCGTGAGCTTTCATTTCGGACTGCCAGATAAAAATTTGTTCGATCGCGTGAAGGCGACGGGCGCGAAAATCATAGCGTCGGCAACGACCGTGGCAGAAGCGCGCTGGCTCGAAGCGCACGGATGTGACGCTGTGATTGCGATGGGCGTTGAAGCGGGCGGGCATCGTGGAAATTTCCTGACGCAGGATTACGCTGCACAGGTCGGCACGTTTGCGCTGGTGCCGCAAGTCGTTGATGCCGTCTCTGTTCCCGTGATCGCGGCAGGGGGCATCACCGACGCGCGGGGCATTGTCGCTGCGTTGGCATTAGGGGCATCGGCTGTGCAAATGGGCACGGCGTATCTGTTTTGTCCGGAAGCGAAAGTGCCTGAGGTGCATCGCATTGCACTGCGCGAGTCCCAGGATGATTCCACCGTGCTGACGAACATCTTCACGGGGCGGCCGGCACGCGGCATCATCAATCGGGCGATTCGCGAGCTGGGTCCGCTGTCCGCTGTGGCGCCCGCTTTTCCGCTTGCCGGCGCCGCGCTTGCACCGCTCAAAGCCAAGGCCGAACAAGCAGGCAGGGGCGACTTCACGAGCCTCTGGTCGGGGCAGGCGGCGAGGCTTGGGCGAGAACTGCCCGCGGGCGAGTTGACGCGTGCGTTGATCAGCGAAGCGCTGGCGAAGATGGCGCAGGGGTGATGTTGCCGCCCTGTGTATGATGCGGCTAATCCGTTAAAAGCAGACGATCGTCATCCATGCATCGCTGTTTCCAGCACAGTAAAAACGCGCGGGTCTGTCGACTGAGCGACGTTGAAGCGCAGGAACTGGCTTGCGGACTGCGCGACGCTAAACGCATTGCCCGGCGCAAGGATCACGTTCTCGGCCAGCGCCCGGCGCGCAACGTCCGTTGCATCCAGTCCGCCGGGCAGCTTGCACCAGAGAAACATGCCGCCTCGCGGCTCGATCCATGGTTCGATGCCTAGTGCTTCCAGCCGCGCGCTTGTTTGTCCCATCGAACGCGACAAACGTTCTCGCAAGCTCTCCATGTGCTTTCTGTACGTGCCGTCTTTCAGCACGCCGAGAATGAGTTCGCCTGACAAACGTCCGCCACCGAATGAGGTCGCAATCTTCAGGTCGATCAACGGCTCGACCCAGTCGCGTCGCACCGCGATAAAACCGCAGCGTACTGACGCCGAGAGACTTTTGGAAAAGCTGCCGATATGGACGACTCGCCCCAGTCCGTCGAAAGCGGCCAGGCGGGGAGCGGATTCGTGCTCGAAGTCGCCGAAGATATCGTCTTCGATAATCGTGAGACCCGACTGATCCGCGAGCTTCAGGAGCCGATGCGCGACGACCGGCGAGAGCGTCGCGCCCGTCGGGTTATGAAGCGCCGAATTGGTGATGTACAAGCGCGGCCGATGCTCCGCGAGCGCTTGCGCGAACAGGTCGATATCGGGACCTGCCGGCGTATACGGAACGCTTATGACCTTGGCCCGATGAGCACGCAGCAGGGCGAGGAAATTGAAATAGCAGGGGTCATCGACGAGTACTGTATCGCCCGGTTCGAGCAGCAGCCGGCACAACAGGTCGATGGCTTGCGTGCCGGATTCGGTGAGGATGATCTGATCGGGCGCGGCTTCAATGCCGCGATCCGCCATGCGGCGGGCGAGCAATTGCCGCAGTGCCGGGAGCCCGAGGGAGGTGCCGTAGTCGGCCAGCACGGCGGCGTCGGTGCGCGCGACGGATCTCAATGCGCGGCGCAGTCCCGCTTCCGGCAACCACGACGCAGGCAGCCAGCCGCAACCGGGTTTCAGCGCGTTGGCGCCGGCCTCCAGCGATTGCCGCGACACCCAGAACGGATCGACCACGCGATCCAGGCGCGGACCCAATTCAGCAAGCGACAGCGGCGGTAAGTGTCCGGCGACGTAAAAGCCCGAACCGCGGCGCGACAGGATGACCCCTTCGGCAGCGAGGCGATCATAGGCTTCCACCACGGTCGACTTCGAGACTTGCAAGGTTTCAGCGAAGCCCCGGATGGATGGAACCTTGGCGCCCGGTGCCAGGATTCGGCCGGTAATCCGCTGCCGGATTGTCTGCATGACGCGATCGACCAGCGTGCCGGAGTCTGTGCCGGTGAAAGTAGTGTCTTCCATGTGTACTGATTTTTAACCCATACAGTTTTCCGTAACTGTAGTGCACTGTCTCTGGAAAATCCATGCTTTGCGGCCTGATACTGCTAGCTGAAAATAGGGGAGCATGATGGACAAGACAGCAAGCGGATGGATGAACGGTTTTCTCGGGATGCTGATTTTTAGCGGCTCATTGCCTGCGACACGCGTCGCGGTCGCGGCGTTCGACCCGGTCTTCCTCACAGTCGCGCGTGCGGGGATCGCGGGCTTGCTCGGACTCGCGCTCTTGCTGGTGTTCCGCCAAAAGCGGCCCGAACGAAGCGACCTGATTTCGCTCGCGGTGGTTGCGTGCGGCGTCGTCATCGGCTTCCCGCTGCTGACCGCGCTTGCGCTGAAGCACATCACCGCCGCTCATTCTGTTGTCTTTGTTGCATTGCTGCCGCTGTCGACCGCCATCTTCGGCGTGCTCCGAGGTGGCGAACATCCGCGCCCGGCGTTCTGGCTGTTTTCCGGATTTGGCGCCTTGCTTGTAGCGGGTTTCGCGCTGGCCCGGGGAACGGGCGCATCGCCTGTCGGCGATCTGTTGATGTTCGCGGCCATCATCGTCTGCGGGCTGGGTTATGCCGAAGGCGGCAGGCTCTCGCGCAAGCTCGGCGGCTGGCAGGTGATCTCGTGGGCGCTTGTGTTGTCGCTGCCGATCATGGCGCCGCTGGCGTTGATCACCATGCCGTCGACCTGGGCTGACGTGGGTGGATCGGCATGGATGGGACTCGCTTACGTGTCGTTGTTCAGCATGTTGATTGGCTTTGTCTTCTGGTATCGCGGGCTGGCTCAGGGCGGTATTGCGGCAGTGGGGCAGTTGCAATTGCTGCAGCCCTTCTTCGGACTCGTGCTTGCCGCGACCTTGTTGCATGAGCCAGTCGGCTGGCCGATGGTGGCCGTTGCAACAGCCGTGGTGCTATGCGTGGTGGGCGCCAAGCGGTTTGCGCGGCCGGCGTAAGTCGTGCAATCACGTTAGGAATTCGCGGCCGTTTTGCTTAGCGCGCCTTAGTCGCTATTGAACATCGACGACTATTTTTCCCTTGGCGGTTCCGGCTGTAATAGCCTGATAAGCGAGGTCCGCGCTAGCCAGGTCGAAACTGCGGGGATCCACTCGGGGCACGAGCTTTCCCGCTTCGGCGAGTTGAGTTGCTACTTGCAACATTGCGCCATGGTGCTCACGATGTTTGCCCGTTAGCAGCGCGGAGAGCGTGAATACGCCTGAGTACGTTGCTTCGCGGAATGACAATGGCGCCAAGCTGTGCGTGCCCCAGCCGAGCGCGCTCACGACACGCCCGCATTGTTTGACCGCTGAAAAAGACGCGTCCAGCGTCTCTCCGCCAACCGTGTCGGCCACCAGGTCGAAGCCTTCCCCCTTGGTGTATTCCTGAACGTATTGCTCGACAGAATATTCTCGATAGTCGATAGCAGTCGCGCCATAACGTGCTACGAGTTCGGCGTCGCCTTTGCTCACCGTTGCAAAAACCCGCGCGCCTAACGCTTGCGCGAGTTGCACGGACAGATGTCCGACACCGCCTGCCCCGCCTTGGACAAGCACTGTTTGCCCCGCTTTCAATTGCGCCCTGTCCACGATTCCCTGATAAGACGTGATGAAGCCAAGCGGCAGGGCTGCGGCCTCTTTCATCGACAGGTTAGAAGGCTTTAACGCGATCAGACGCGCATCGACTGCTGCGAACTGGGCGAGCGAACCCTGGATGCCGCCAACGCCGCCAGTCATTCCGTACACCTCATCACCCACCTTGAACTGAGCCACGCCCGGCCCGACTGCTTCGACCACGCCCGCCATGTCGATACCCAGCACCAGCGGCAGCGGATGCTTCGCATGCGCCGCGCTACCGGCGCGAATCTTGGTGTCGAGCGGGTTCAAACCGCTGGCTTTGATTCGCACCAGCACCTCTCCGGGTCCGGCGCTTAGGCGAGAGAGTTCCGTCAGTTCAAGCGGCCCGTTATAGCGGTTCAGAACCAGCGCTTGCATGTTCATGGTGTTTCTCCCGGCGATTGAGCGAATTTGCTTGATTCATATTCGTCCATGCGGGAAATTACGGCAATCGACGTTATTGCACGGCGACCAAACGTTTATGCATGAGGTGAAATGGACTGGAGCGATGTTCGGATTTTCCTGGCGATTGCGCGCACGGGTTCGCTTGGCGCAGCCGCAAAACAGGCCGGTCAAACACAGCCGACCATGGGTCGCCGCCTGCGAGCCCTCGAATCAGCAGTTGGCCAAACCTTGTTTCAGCGCACGACCGATGGCTTTGTCCTGACCGATGAAGGGTCAGCGGTCCTGATGCACGCGGAGCGTATGGAGGAGGATGCACTCGCGTTCGAACGCTCGTTGGCCGGCAAGGAGAAGCATCTGACCGGCGTGTTGCGGGTTTCATCGTCGGACTGGTTCGGCATTCATGTCCTGACGCCGCTCTTCGCCGAATTCCTTAGAGCGAATCCACACGTAAGCATCGAACTCGTGACCGATTCCCGCCAATTCAATCTGGCAAGGCGCGACGCGGATCTGCTATTTCGCATTACGCAGTTCGATGAAGCCGACGTGATCCAGCGCAAGTTCAGGCATATGGACTACGCGCTTTACTCTCCGGTCGACATGGTTCCGCCGCTGGCGGGAGACGGCGAAGGGTATAACCTCGTCACCATGGACAGCGCATTTGGAACGCTACCGGATGTCGAATGGCTCAAACGCCTGCTACCGAAAGCGCACCTTGCGTTTGGCAGCAACAACCGCGGCGCCCAAGCCAGGATGTGCGCGGAGGGAGGCGGACTGGCGGTCCTCCCTTGCGCGCTCGGCGACAATACGACCGGCATACATCGCATTGATCTGGGAGAGTCGCCGCCCGGTCGCGACGTCTGGTTCGGCTACCATCGCGACCTGCGCCGGCTTGGAAGGCTGAGGGCGTTGCTTGACCTGGTTATTGAGCGCTTGGCGAATGGGTGAAACCGCTGGTTGGGTTTATTGTTCTACTTGATTTTGCGACCTTGTTAGTGCGATCTCATGCTTTCATTTAGCTTCCTGCGTGTCGATGCTTAAATGCCTAAGATAAGGCAGGCGGACAGAAGCGCGAAATGAGTCCCGAATATTGCCGGGATGCCTAATGCTCCCGTGATGTGTCCCGCTTGAAGACCACTGCCTGCTGAACGATCGCCCGCTTGCGGATTCAGTTTCCGAATTCATTCCCCTTAAGGAGTCGGCATTTGCGCCAAACGGATTGTTTCACCAGATTCAGCGCCTGACGCTGCGCGCAAGATATCGTTAATATCGACGACTGGATCAGTTGGGCCGAGCGTTGTATTTGTATCTATATCGATCCGCAAAGTGGCGGTTCCAAGTCGATTTGGCGTGATGGGCGTACACTACCGCTGGTTCAGTGAAGAGGCGCGCGGGAAACCCCGCGCGCAGGCAGCACCTCTCGAATCGTCGGCTGACAGGCAACTATCGTTAGCGGCGTCACGGCGACTGAAAACTCTGACGAAGTTCGCTGCCCGGTTGAAGACAGCCGCGCAGCCACGAATCGCAACTAAAACGCGCCTTTTCCTGCTTCTGCCTTCGCGGATTAATACGCACTCGAACACCCATACAACTTCAAAGAACAATTTTTATAATGCAAACGGAAATGCCCACCCTTAAAGAATTGCTCGCGCAACGCGAAGCGCTTCAGGACCAATTGAACGTCGCGCGACAGCGCCAGGCCGAAATCGTCCTCGCTGAAATAGTCGCAAAGATGGGCGAATATAAGATCTCGCTTGCCGAGCTGATGGGACACCACACGCAGGTCAAGACGATCGCACCGGTAGCCGCTACAACCGGCGTACCCAAGTATCGTGATGCGGTGAGTGGCGCGACCTGGTCTGGCCGCGGCCGGGCTCCCCACTGGATCGTCGATAAAAACCGTAACGAATTCCTGGTAGATGCCTGAAAGAATTTGGGTGGCACGTTAGATCCCGCTAAAGACGAGTTGACGCCATTGCCCCGTTGTCGATAAACGAGCGGGTCGGCGCCGCATGTTCTGATTGACGCAACATTTCCGTGATCTGGCATTGACGCACTACGCGAGATGCGAGCTATACTAAAGCAGTTGCATATGCATCTTATTTGACGCCAGTGATATTTCACCGGCGCTAAGAGGGCGCTTAATTGCGGTATCGCAACGGCTTGGGAATATCCGCCGCTAATCGAATCTGGAATGTCATGTTCACGGACTGCTACTGCACACAATTCCGCCGCTCGGCAAACGCTCTAACGAGCGTCTACGACGATGCGCTCCGGCCAATCGGATTAAAAATCACGCAATTCTCGCTTCTTCGCGCGCTCGAGCGACTAGGATCGGCGACCTTCACTGAAATCGCGGTGGAAGCGGCGCTCGACAAGACCACTATCTCGAGGAACCTCAAGGTCCTGATCGATGCCGGCTGGGTCAAGGTTGGCAGCGAAGAAGACGCGCGATTCAAGGTGGCCACGCTGAGCAAGGAGGGCTTGAAGATGCTGCGACGCGCGGAGCCTCATTGGCAAGTCGCCCAGAAGCAGGTTGAAAGCGAAGTTCAAAAGTTCATGAAGGGGCCAGCCAGCAAGCGGCTTTTGGAAGCGCTCGAAACGCTTCAAGATGTCGGGCGAGCGGTGTGACGCTTGTTTCTGTGTCTGTATCGACTGACGGTTGGTCGAATCGACTATCGGGTTAACGCGTGTATCTGGCCGGTTCCGCAAGCAATAGGATGTAGCTACAACTATCTTGAACGGGCTCGTTTCGTCTAATTGGTTGTAGCTGCAACTGTATATGACTGGGTCTTATTAGTTGTCAAGTGGTTGTATGTGCAACTGATAAGCCGTAAAACGAAAGCGTGTTTTTCTCGCGTATGGATGGTCTATATGCCTAGCTATTTTGTTTTCGCCGCCACCGGGCGCCTCTCCGCCGATGCAAAACAACGCATAGCGCAAGACATCACCCGGATTCACAACCAGGCCACCGGTGCGCAGTCTTTTTTCGCTCAGGTGATTTTCAACGACGTGCCTCAAGGCAACCACTTCGTGGGTGGAAGTCCTCTTCGCTCGGAGCAGATTTTCGTACACGGACACATACGCGCGGGTCGCACCGCTGAGCGCAAGCGTGAGTTGCTTGAGGGCATTGTCGACGCGATTTCGAAAACCACGGACGTTGCCAAGCGATACGTCTGGGCTTATATATCGGAACTGCCTCCGGCGCAGATGGTCGAATACGGGCATGTTTTGCCGGAACCCGGTACTGAGCAAGACTGGCTCTCATCGCTGCCCGCTGAAGACCGCGACTACATGCAAAGCATTTGAAAAGACGTCTGCCGCATGTGCCGCCTTTATACCAAAGACGACGATCGATCAATGTTCATCGCGAGCATTGATCGATCGCTTGCACCAGCGAATCCTGCAGCGCCGGGTCCTGGAAAAATGCGTCAACGCTACGATGTTCATCGTTTGCGAACGCCTGAAGGCACCGTGCATTGTTTGCGCGGTTGCTTGAGACAGAGCAGGCAAGCGCGACCAACAGCGCTGCCATTCCAAGGGTTGCCATAGCGGCGCCGGCGGCGCGGGCCGCCGACCATCGCCACCCCATGTGCTTTTCAACCACGGCCACGCGACGTAATTCGCTATTCATTTTCTTGCCTCCATTATGATTAGCAAGACAACTATTTAACCTTAAAAAAGCGTTGGACTTACGCCAATGCTTTCCTTACGCCGTGCATGGATGTGACCGCCGATTCGAATAAATCCGGGCCGATTTTTGCGCGCAAGGTTCGTGCAATTTTGGCGCTCGCGTTGTTGATTGGCCGATCGAGCGTCAGACCGGATGGAGTGGGATGGACCGTCCACTCCCGGCCGTCTTCCTTGGCTTGACGGCGTTCGACGAGTTGCTTTTCGCAGAGGCTGTCGATAAGTCTGGTTGCGGTGGGCCGCGCTATGCCCAGGATGTCGGCCACCTGACTGCTGAGGCAGCCGGGCGTAGCGAGTACGACTCGAAGCACAAATCCCTGTGGTGGCGTTAGCCCGAATTCTGCATACACAACGGTCCACTCCCGCTCGACGAGGCGGGCGAGGGCAGCTGAGTTGAAGTAAAGGCAGTGATCGAACATGACCGCATTAAATCACAAAGTAGTTAGCAAGGCAATTAGTTAAGGGCTTCTTGTCGCAGTAGGAATAGTCGGAGCATGAGGTCCGAGGCGCCTTCTTGCGACGGTGCGCTACACCGAGGCCAGGAGCAAAAAAAAGCCGACCGGAGCCGGTCGGCCTTTAGCGCGCACATTACCCAGTTACTTCCTGAATATGTCGCGTACGGTGTCGGCTGCCTTGCCGACTTTCGACTGAACTTTGCCAGCGACTCTTTCGGAGGCGCCTTCCGCTTGCGTCGTCTTGTTGCCCGTGATCTTGCCGATTGTTTCCTTAACGGAGCCGGTCACTTGTTTCGCTGCGCCTTCAACCCGATTCTTATCCATGACGTTTTTCCTCTAGAGAGCTTGCGGTAGCGACGTGCCAGATGTACGTCGAGCGATGATTTCCTTCCTGGCTTCTTGCATTTGCAAAACCAGCGAACGCTCATCAGGGTCATTCACTTCAATTGCCGACCATCGCAAATGGAATCTGCCAAATGCGTTTGAAACGCCAATGAGCGGCGTGAGTTATGTATAAGGGACAAACCCACGCGCAACCTGTAAGCGCAGGAATCAAGACGCACAATTCGTTCCCGGAATGGATCGAGGTAGGTCCACAACGCTTACTTGCAAGTCGGATCAAGCAAAGCGTAGCCGCGTCCACCACAAGCAAACCTCACCCATCATTTCGCTTACTCCATCCAAAAGCGAAAATGGTGCTTAGCGGTGTCGAGCTGCAAACCGACGCACATAGTTGCCCCGGCATAGGCAGGTCAAACACATGCCACGGCTCGCTCTTGGGAACACTAGCCAAAGCCGAAACGGATTCGCCTAACGCAAGGCTTGAATGATCGATAGCCGAGCGATGTCCGGCAGCGCTAAGCAAACTATTATCGCGCGCTCGCTGCTTGCTAAAGCGCAAAGCATCCGAAGGTGGCGAAGCGTGACCCGGCACCCGGCCCGCCAGCGATGCATCGTCATCGGATGCCATCTTGTACGAAGGAAGCGACGTCCCCAAACCCAGGTAACTGGCGCTGATGCCAAGCATGATCCAGACGCCGGCATAAGCCACGTCGGCGCATAAAACCATGTTCCCGGTGGCGTCTTGCGCGAACATCCGGCCCCGCGTGTCGTCGCGCAACTCAACCGTATCAGGTTGGCAGCCGAGCATCCGGGCCACGGCCAGCCGCAACACCGCGCGGCTCGATATATACCGGTAGCGCAGCGCGGGACTGGGCAGCAAAGCCGCGCGCCGGGTTTCATCCTGCGTCAGCCACTGCGCGGAATCCTGCGCGCTCACGCGTTGCCACTGGCTGCGAAACCGGAATACAAAGATCTCGCCCGGAGCCGGCGCGCATGGATCGAGCGAAAGCGTTTCGTTCATGCGCAACGGCAGGAATTGCGGTTGTGTTTCATGGACGGGCGGCCGGATTGGTGTATCGAAGTCATCGATAAAATCCCGCCGCGATGTCTGCGTCAATGAGCGCTCAGTCAATAGACCCGTGGGCATGGTAAGTACCGTTTCAGCGAGAGGGTATGCGGCGGCGGATCAAACGCGCTCACGCCGAACCAGCCCGGCGGATTGCCGGACGTTCCTCTCGAGCCGATGAGGAATAGGAGCACGAACGAAAATGGCGTAGAGCTCGCCGTTTGTTATCGCACCAATTCTGCCGGCCACCTTCAGGCGCAGGCTTCGAGCCATTCAGTCACATAGCGATCGCTGGACGGCCGCTCGACCGCACGCACACCGTCTGGCGGCGTGCCGACAAACAAAAATCCAAGCAAACGATCACGCTCGGTCAGCCCAAGCGCGCGGTGCATTTGCGGCTCGTAACTATCTGGACCGGTCGCCCAGAATCCACCAAAACCAAGCGCATGAATCGCGTTCAGCATGTTCATGGCCGCGGCCCCGACGGACAGCAATTGCTCGACTTCAGGCACCTTCGTCTCGCGTGTCAACGACACCACGAGCGCAATCACAACGGGCGCGGCCAGCGCGCGGCGGCCACGATGTTCATGCGCTGAACGCGGTTCTCCGGGAGCCCGGGCGCAAGCGAGATCGACTAGCAATTCACCGAGTTTCAGGCGCGCGTCGCCGCGAATCAGCACGAAGCGCCACGGTCGTAATGCGCCGTGATCAGGGGCGCGCAGGGCGGCATCGAAAATCTGTTGAAGCTGGGAATCGTCGGGCGCGGGTTCGGCCAGCGGCCAGTAAGACTGGCGTGTCATCAGCACGTTCAGGGCGTCTTCATTGACACCGGGGTTCGTCGTTTCCATGGAGTGGTCCAGGCTTTCTCAAGGCATCCATGATCGCCAAAAACTCTCCGTATTGCAAATGATTCTCAATAACGTGATTTTGTCATGGTAGATGCCTATGCTTCGGTCCTGTTCACAATTTTTATTAAGATTTCACCTCGCTTGCGAGAGTTCTTGGCGCACATCTGGCTGCGGTCCAGCGCGACTCGCAGGTACCGCCAGCGTGCCTCAACGTGCTTGGACAAGCCGCACGGTGAAGCGGCCGCACTCTCATTCGGGCTCCGAGCCCGCTGCGGCAACGCTGATAAGCAATCTTCAAAGCGAGCTTTGCACCAGACGATTTAAGCTGTAATAATAGTCATTCTCATTCGCATTAAGGAGTTTCCATGAGCTGGGGCGACGAAAACACGACCTACAACGTGGTCATGAATCACGAGGAACAGTATTCGATCTGGCCGGACTACAAGACGCTGCCCGCGGGCTGGACGTCCGTGGGTAAGACCGGCAAGAAGGACGAATGCCTTGCGTACATCGACGCCGTGTGGACCGACATGCGCCCGCTCAGCCTGCGTCAAGCGATGGCGGTCGATGCCGGGGCCAAAGCGGCCTGAGACAGGTAGCGGATGAATGTCACGCTGATCTGTCTGCCGTTTGCCGGAGCAAGTGCGGCGGTTTATCGGGAGTGGCGCACATTGTTGCCATCGTGGATACGCCTTCACGCTCTGGACTATCCGGGTCACGGCGCCAAACGCGCGCAGCCCGCGCTGCATCGCTGGCCGGACGTGGCAGACGCATTGGGACGCGAAGCCTTGCCGGCAATAGAGGCAATCGAGGGACCGTTCGCGATCTTCGGCTACAGCATGGGCGCGCTGGCCGGTCTTGAACTGGCGCACTGGTTGCGCTGCGGCCATGGCCTCATGCCCGTGTGGTTCGGCGCAGCGGCGTGCGCAGCGCCTGCCTGCCGGACGATCGACAAGACCTGGCTGGATTCCAGCGACGAAGCGCTGATCGACGAGCTCCGGCGCCTTGATGCAACGCCAGAAGAGTTGCTCGGCGATCGCGGCTTCCTTGATCTTGCGCTGCCTGTTCTTCGCGCCGACTTTCATCTGTGCGCGACCTATGTTCGTCCCAGTAATGCGTTGCGTGCGCCGCTCGCATGCCCGTTGGTGGCGTTAGGCGGTAAAAATGATTCGTTATCCGAACAATTTGAGAGCCTGTCGGCATGGAAGCACGAGACATCGGGGCAATTTACTCAACGCTTAATCGACGGCGGTCATTTTTTCATCGATACGGCACGCACTGAATTGGTCGATGCAATCGTGACTTCGATCAAGGACGCGCTGACGACTGCGGCCTCCGCGAACCCACGTTGCCACGCTGGCGCCTCAAACGCAGCTTCACGCACTGCAATCATTGATTCCGCCGGCGCGGCCGGTCCAAGGAGCTTTCATTCATGACGTTTTCTCATCCTGCTCTATTCGACTTCGAGCCCTTTGCCGGGCGAAGCGAAGAGTTCGTGGCGCTGATCAGGCAGTTCGCCGCCGCGCATCCGTTTCGCAGCGCCACCGTTGATGAATTACTGCTCGACGACGACTATCATCGCCGGCCGTTGCGCCCTGAAGATTTCGAATTTCTCAAGTTCATGAAGCCAGTGCGCGCCGACAACGTCAGCCGGTTGCCATCGCTGGCGTCGAACCGTACGCTGCTCTCGATCTATGAACTGGAGGCCGCACGCATGCCACGCAGCGGCGAGGCTGCGGACTGGGAGCGCTTCACGGATTTCTATCGCGACGACGTCAGGACGCTGGGCGCACAGCTCACGCCGTTCCTTGAAGCGTATGCGTTTTCGTACTTGAGCAATGCGACACCGGCAGGAGAAAGCGTGGCCCCTGCGAGTGCGCGGCTTGCACGCATCATCGACGATGAAAGCACGTTCTGGGATACAACGTTTGCGCGCCTGATGCGCAATGACTATCTGGAAGAAGGGCTGCGTTTCATCATGGTGCAGCGCTGGGCGCTTGCGCCGTCGAAGCGGCGCGCGGTGGCCCGTGCGGCGGCGAATGGCTATTTCGACGCGTTGCCGCAAGACGCGCGGCCGACACTCGAAGGCGACCTTCCCGACGACGCGTTGCTGCATCGTGTAGCCGCAACATGCGGTGTAACACGTCAGCAGCATGCGTACTGGCAGTTCTATCTGCCGACGAGCATGGCCAAGACCAATCTACTGTATGCGCTTGCCCGGCGTCCGGATCGCGCATTTGCGCTGACCGGCGCGGTGTTTGCGGCCGAAGCCGAGTGGCTGGCTTTCGGTCTCGCGCTCGAGCGTGCATGCGCGTGGCTGCAGCCAGCGGGCCGGCGACCCGGCGAAGCCGAAGCGCGCAAGGCTGCGTTGGTCGGGCGTTTCGCCACCGCGCTGCAAACCGTGGCAGATCGCTTCGGCGATACCGCATTCGAGCAATGCGTGTCGGGCGCGATAGCGGGCGAACGTCTGGCGGAACGCGGCCGTTGGGATCTCGGCGAGCAGTTGCAATGGCTCGGAGCGATCCCTCAGTACTGCGAGTTCGCACGCCGCATCAGCAAGCGGATTGATGCCGAGTGCCCCGGTATTGACCGCGAGACGTTCATCGAGCCGCATGAAATGTGTTCGACGACGCATGTCCACAACGACCATCGGCTCGTCACGATTCAGGAAGGCGACATGCTGTTCTGGGGCAACGTCGGCATGCAGCTCAAGATGCACGAAGGCGACATGGTCCTGATTCCCGATGGCCGCCTGCATGGGTCGACGGTGGTGTCGGGTGAGTGTACATACCACCAGCCGATCATCCCGGACGACTGGGTGCAGGTACTCGTTGCCGAGCTGGATGTGGAAACGTCCGCAGTGCGCTAGCCGCGCTGAACAGCATCAAGCGGAGTGAGATGCACTTCGCTGTCCAGGCACCTCTCTCGAAGGCGCTGGTTCTCCCCACAAAAAAACGGATATGGCAAGTGCCCACGACACAGCCGGCATCGGCTCGCGCGCCAATAGGTTGCGCCGGGCGCGTCAGGGCGAAGTTGGGGTGCAGCCGGGTGATGAACGAGAGGAATGAAGATGCTGACAAACGAAGAGACCACGCAGCAAAATCCCGCCAGTCCGGCAAAATCGCTTGAAACGGCGAGCGCCGTAAGCTCCGCGAATTCCGCACCCGAGTTCGATCCGGGCGACTGGAAAAGCCGCATCATCGCGGGGCGTTTGATCGGTGCTGAGATCGATCTGCCGGAGTGGCTCGATGCCTCATACGAGACCTTGCGCGAGCAGGTGATGCATCCGGCCTATCCATGCTTCTTCGGAACGACCGCGGAACGGCGCGGCGAGATGTTCTACTCGTTCGTCAGCGGCAAAGAGAAAGATATCCGCAATCTGCCCACGACCATGCAGACTTTCGCGGAACTTGCTTCGTTACCGCAGTATCGCAAGAACAATATCGCCGTATTCTTCGAGCCGGACACCGTCCCGCTTTCGCATGATGAGTATAACGAACTATTCTGGAAGACGCTCCAGCATCTTCACAACGTTGACCCTGATCCGGCTGCGGACCAGCAGCCCGAACCGTCGCATGAAGAGTGGGAATTTTCGTTCGCGGGCGTGGAGATGTTCGTGGTCTGCGCGTGCCCATCGTTCAAGCTACGCCATAGCCGCAACCTCGGTCCAGGCATGGTGTTGTTGTTCCAGCCGCGTAGCGTGTTTGTCGACACGATCACCAACAAGGTCATCGGCCGCGAGGCGCGCAATCAGGTTCGCAAGCGCCTGGAGACGTGGGACGAAACCCCTGCGCATCCTGATCTGGGTTTCTACGGCGATGCCGGCAATCTCGAATGGAAGCAGTATTTCCTCGACGACCATAACGTCGCTGCGCAAGATGCTTGTCCGTTCCTGAAGCGGAAGGCTCGCAAGAAGGTGGAGGAGGCGGTTGCGGTGAAACCGGAGGGCGTTATGCGTGATACGCAAGATGCAAAGCCCGCGGCAGGCGGCCTGCAAGCTGTCGCTCAAACGTATGCGAGTTTGCCGCCGGAAAAACGTAAGGCATTTCGCGTGCGTTTGCGTGAACGTGGTATGTCGGGCGAGCAGTTGCCTATCGTAGCGTTTGCAGGGCGTTCAGAGCGCTTTCCCCTATCGCCCGCGCAAGACCGGTTGTGGTTTCTGTGGCAACTCGATCCCAATGACGCGAGCTACAACCTGTCGGGCGCGTTGAGGCTCGAAGGGGCACTGCTCATCGACAAGCTGCGTGCCGCGCTGACTCACGTGGTTCAGCGGCACGAAGTATTGCGCACGCGTTTTGTTGAGGCCGACGGCCAGGCATGGCAAGTCGTGGGCGATGCTGTCTACGGTTGGGCTGATATCGATTCAGCCGACACAGGTGCCCTCGAAGGCCGTTTGCAAGCGTTGTCGCTGGAGCCGTTCGACCTTACGCGTGGGCCGCTCTTGCGCGTTGCGTTGCTGAGCGAAGCGGCTGGCTCTCACGTACTGCATGTGTCCATGCATCACATCGTCTCTGATCATGCATCGATCAAGCTCTTGCTCGATGAATTCATCGCGGCATATGAACAGCTTTGCAACGCAAAGGCGCCGGTGTCTAAGCCTTTGCCTGTGCAATACGGCGACTACGCCGCCTGGCAGAAAGAGTGGTCCGGCGACGACAAGAACAATCCGAACCTTGCATATTGGGTCAAGCAGCTAGGCGGGACGCAGCCCGTGCTTGAACTGCCGATCGTGAAGAGCCGCACGGGCATTCAGACGACGCGCAACGCGCGAGGCGCACGCGTGAATTTCACGTTGGACCCGGAACTCGCGCGGTCACTCAAGCAAGCAGCAGCGAGTCGCCAAACCACACCGTTTACCGTATTGCTCTCGGCGTACGCGGTCCTGCTCGCGCGTTACAGCGGGCAGAAGGACGTGCGAATCGGCGTCCCGGCGGCAGGACGCAACCGGCTGGAAACCGAGCGGGTGATCGGCTTCTTCGTCAACACGCTGGTGATCCGCGCGGACCTCGCAGGTGTTGCGTCGTTCGGGACCTTGCTCGGCCAGCTTCATGAGCGCGTGCTTGAAGCGCATCGTCACGATGCACTGCCGTTCGCCCAACTTGTCGAGGCGTTGCAACCTGAGCGCAGCATCGGGCAGACGCCGCTGTTCCAGGTAATGTTCAATCACACGCGCGCGCAACACACGGATATCGGCGTGGCGGGACTGCGCGTGTCGGAGGTGGTGAACCATGTGCCGACAGCCCGCTTCGATCTGGTGCTGAATGCTGTCGAACTCGACGATGAACTCCGCCTGTCGTTCAACTATGCAGCGGACTTGTTCGATGAATCTATCGTCAGGCAGATGCTCGAGCACTACGTCGAAATTCTGCGGCAGGTGAGTGCGGCGAAGGATCAGCCGTTGGCGCAGATTGCGCTAAGCCGCGTCGATACTGATGGCATGGCGGATCGGGTCGTGACGAGCATGGCATTCGTACCAGTCGGGCAGAATTTTAGCTGCGAGGCATCGAAACATCCGCTTGCACCCGCGCTTCATTGCGAGGGCGAGCGGCTTTCGTATGGCGAACTTGAGCGCTGGACGAATCGTATTGCACGCCGTCTGGATCGGCTCGGCGTTCGGCCCGATGAATGCATCGGCTTGTGTGTGGAGCGCTCGACCGCGCTCGGCGCCGGTGTGCTTGGCGTGCTGAAATCGGGCGCTGCATTTGTGCCGCTCGATCCGGCTTTCCCGCTCGAACGACTCGCCGCGATGCTCGACGATGCGGGGATCGTGCGAGTGCTGGTTGATCGCACGGGGTTTGAGCGCTTAGGGGAATTGCTGCGCGGTCGCGAGCCAATTCAAGTTGCCGACGACCCGTCGCTGCAAGGCGATGACGAAGGCGCTTTCAATGCCCCGATTCATCCAGAGCAACTCGCTTACGTGATCTACACCTCGGGCTCGACAGGGCGTCCCAAGGGCGTGGCGATCAATCACGGCACGCTGAGCCAGCATCTGGACGACTTCATCGGTACATATCGCATTGATGCTTCCGACAAGGTGCTGCAATCATCGACGATCAATTTCGACGTCGCCTTGCACGAACTCTTGCCCGCCCTGATGAGCGGTGGTCAGGTCGAGATGCGTGGCCCGCAGCTTTGGGACCCTGAGACCACGAGCCGTCATCTGATCGAGGAGAAGGTGACGTTCGCCCGCATTCCGACGGCGTACTGGCAACAGTGGCTGCGTGAACCGCCGGCGGCGGCATCGTTGGCGGCATTGCGGCAGATCACGGTGGGCGGCGAAGGATTACCCGGCGACGCGTTGCGGCAATGGCGCAACGGTCCGCTTGGTTCCATCCGGCTCGACAACCTGTACGGCCCGACCGAGACGACCATCGCCTGCATGTACCGCGAAACGCGCGCTCAGGACGGGGACCAGGCGATCGTATCGATTGGCGGTCCTTATCCGTCACGCTCGGTTCACGTCTGCGATGCCGACGGCCACGAAGCACCCGTCGGCGCGCTAGGCGAATTGTGCATCGGCGGCTATACGCTTGCGCGAGGTTATCTCGGGCGTGGGGGGCTGACCGCCGAGCGGTTTGTTCCTGATTCCAACGGACCTTCTGGAAGCCGGTTGTATCGGACCGGGGATCTGTGTCGTCGCCGTGCCGATGGCACTATCGACTTCCTCGGGCGGATGGACCAGCAAGTGAAACTGCGGGGACATCGTATAGAACTCGGCGAGATCGAAGCAGTGCTGCGTGAAGCGCCCGGCGTGCAGGCGGCGGCGGCAGCGTTGCGCGGCGAAGGCGATGCGAAGCGGCTGGTGGGTTATGTGGTAGGCGACGCGGATGACGCGGAGGTCCGTCGCATCCTGCAGAGCCGTCTGCCGGGCTACATGGTGCCATCGGCGCTGGTGTGGATGGAGAAAATGCCATTGATGCAAAACGGCAAGGTGGACCGCGCGGCGTTACCTGAACCGGGCGTTGAGGTGGCACGTCAACGCGTGACGCCGCGTACCGAGCTGGAAGCCGCGTTGCTGGCGATCTGGCAGTCGGTGCTGGGCCGTGAAGGTCTGAGCATGACCGATAATTTCTTCGAGGTTGGCGGTCACTCTTTGTTGTTAATGCGAGTGGCGTCGAGGATTCGTCAGGAACTCGGCCGCGATGTTTCGCTGCAGACGCTATTCCTGCATCCTGTGCTCGAAAGTTTGGCGGCTGAATTGGCGTTGCATGAGGCGCGTGCGGCAGACGTCATTTTGCCGCGCGACTCTGCGGTTCGCATTCCGCTGACACACGAGCAGGAGCGATTGTGGTTCCTGTGGAAGCTCGAACCGGACAGCGCCGCTTATACCATTACGGGTGCCGTCAATCTAAGCGGTGCGCTTGACCGGCAAGCGATACGCGAAGCTCTGGATCGCTTGCTTGACCGACACGAAAGCCTGCGTACGCGTTTTGTCGAAGAGCATGGGTCGCCGTGGCAAGTAGTCGATAACGCCGCACTTGATGGCTCTCAAGCGCTCTACGGCTGGCGCGAAGAAAGCATCGCCGGTCAGCACGAACTTGACGCGCGTTTGCTTGAATTGGGCCGCGAGCCCTTCGATCTTGAACGCGGGCCCATGCTGCGCGTCACGTTGCTGGCACGCGCTCAGAACGAAACCGTCCTGCATTTCGCGATGCCTCATGTTGTGTCGGATGCGTGGTCGCAAGTCATCCTGCTGCGCGAGTTCTCGCAGTTGTATAGCTGGGAAATTTGCAACGAACCCGCAGATCTCGCGCCGCTGCCGATCCAGTACGGAGACTATGCGTTATGGCAGCGCAACCCTCGCAACGAAGCCGCCCTCAATGCTCACTACGCGTTCTGGCAACACGAGCTTGGCGGTGAGCAACCGCTGCTTGCATTGCCTGTTGACCGGGTATGTCGTGGAGTACGTAGTAATGCAGGCGCGGTCGTTGAGCGATCAATCGATGCTGAACTGGCCGATGCGCTTGATCACCGCTCCCGCGAGCATGGCGTCACGCGTTTCATGACCTTGCTGGCTGCGTTCGGAACACTGCTGCAAGGCTACAGCGCACAGGATGACGTCCGTGTCGGCGTCCCGGTTGCAGGGCGGGATCGCCTCGAAACCGAGCCGTTAATCGGCTTCTTCGTCAACACGCTGGTGATCCGCATGGCCACGCGCCGGACGGAGCCGTTCAGTGCGTTGCTGGCCGAGGTACGCGACCGGATGGCAGGCGCGCAGTCGAATGCCGGCGTGCCGTTCGCGAAGCTTGTCGAGCTGCTGCAGCCACAACGCAGCATCGCGCATACGCCGCTGTTCCAGGCGATGTTCAACTACAGCGCAGAGCCGCGCTCGCAAGTTGAACTGCCAGGAATTAAAGTGAGCCCGCTGAGCGGCGGCACAGGGACAGCGCAGTTCGATCTATCGCTGGATGTATCGGTTAATGGCGGTGGCCTGAAGGTCGCTTTGAACTACGCAACCGATCTCTTCGACCCGGCGACGGCTTTGCGTCTCCTCGACAGCTACGTCGCCGTGCTGGAGACAGTCGCGAGCCATCCGGACACGCGTGCGGTGCCGTTGTTGGGAGATCGCGAGCAGCAGCAACTACTGGCGTGGGGCCGCAACGACCAGACATTTGCGCAGGCAGAGCCGGTGCATCACTTGTTCGAACATCACGCGATGAAGACCCCCGATTCAATCGCGTTAGTGTTCGCCAACCGGGCGCTGACGTACCGCGAACTCGATGAACGTGCCAACCGCCTTGCGCACAAACTGATGCGGCTAGGCGTGCGACCGGAGGTAAAGGTTGGTATTGGCGTCGAGCGTTCTGTGGAGATGGTGATCGGCTTGCTGGCCGTCTTAAAGGCTGGCGGCGCCTATGTGCCGCTTGACCCACAGTATCCGGCGGATCGTCTGGCATACATGGTGGCCCATAGCGGCGTGCGGTTGTTGCTCACGCAGAGCTCCATCGAACAGCGCTTCAGCACGAACGAGCAGACCCTGCGGACGCTGGCACTCGACACGCTAAATCTTGACGATGAACCATCGCACAAACCGCACGTGGATGTGCGCGGACACAACCTGGCCTATGTCATCTATACGTCCGGTTCCACCGGCCAGCCCAAGGGTGTGATGGTTCACCACCACGCGCTCAGCCACTTCATCCACAGCATGCAGACGAAGCCAGGCCTGGCATCGGACGATGTGCTGGTCGCCGTGACGTCGCTGTCATTCGATATTGCCGCCCTTGAGTTGTACTTGCCGCTTTTCGTTGGGGCCCGGATTGTCCTGGCTACGCGGGAAGTGGCTCGCGACGGAGCGTCGCTGGCGCGGCTGGTACAGGACTCGAAGGCAACGGTGCTGCAGTCGACTCCTGCCGGTTGGCGGTTGCTGCGGGCCGGCGGCTGGCCACAGACGCCGCTCGTGCGCTTCAAGGGCCTATGCGGAGGCGAAGCGTTGCAGCCGGATCTTGCGCACGACCTGAACGAACAGGGCGTCGAGTTATGGAACATGTACGGCCCCACCGAGACCACGATCTGGTCAGCTGCTGGTCCCGTGCTGGACGCTACGCCGGTTCTGGGAAGTCCAATTGCGGGAACGCAGCTTTACGTCCTCGATTCGGGCATGGCGCTTGTTCCGCCCAACGTGCCGGGCGAGTTGTATATCGGCGGCGTCGGGCTGGCGCGTGGTTATATCGGGCAGGGCGGGTTGACGTCGGAGCGTTTCGTCGCAGACCCGTTCAACGGCAACGGCGCACGTTTGTATCGGACAGGCGATCTCGTGAGGTGGCGGGGCGACGGTCAGCTTGACTATCTGGGGCGGATTGACCATCAGGTGAAGATCCGGGGCTTTCGTATCGAACTGGGAGAAGTCGAGGCTCAGTTGCTGGCGCAACCGGAGGTGGGCGAAGCAGTCGCCGTGGCGCACGAAGGAAGTGGAGGTGCGCGGCTGGTGGCGTATGTTTCGCCTCGGGCGGGGCAGCATGCGGACGCGGCCACGCTCGCTGGGCAGCTGCGAGAAAAGCTGATCGCGATGCTGCCGGAGTACATGGTGCCCGGTCTTATCGTGGTCATGGACCGCCTGCCGTTGAACACGAACGGCAAGGTCGATCGACACGCGCTGCCGTTGCCTGAGCAAACCGAACGGATCTGGGAAGCGCCGAAGGGCGAGATGGAGCGGGTCATCGCCGGCGTCTGGCAGGACGTATTGCGCATCGACCGTATCGGCCGGCATGACAACTTCTTCGACATGGGCGGGCAGTCGTTGCTGGCATTGCGCGCGGTCGCCGCGCTGCGCGAGGCGTTGAACATTGAGTTGCCGGTGCAGAAGGTGTTTGCGTATCCGGTGCTGGCAGATCTGGCGCGAGTAATCGAACGAGACGCACCGGTTGCGATGCCCGTGACAGCGGTTGTGCTCTCTTCAAGACCGGAAGGAATGCTTAGCATACCGTTATCGCCGGCACAGGAACGGCTGTGGTTCTTCTCGCGCCTCAGTCCGCAGAGTCCCGCGTACAACCTTGCAGGTGCGGTGAAACTGGAAGGCGCGCTTGACCGCGACTTTCTGCATCAGGCAGTCACGGCCCTCGTCTCGCGGCATGAAAGCCTGCGTACGCGTTTCGTTGAAGTCGATGGCGTCGCGATGCAGCAAGTCGATGTCATCGAGCCGGGCTGGTCGGTGCTCGATCTGGAAGATGTCCCGCAGGAAAACAGGGCCAAGCGCGTGACGGACACGGTGAACGCGATATCTCGCGCGCCATTCTCGCTGGAGCAAGGACCACTGTTTCGCGTCACGCTGATCCGGCTTGGCGACTGCGAACATGTGCTTCATTTCGTGACGCATCACATCATCTCGGATGCATGGTCGAACCGGATCATCCTCGATGAGTTCGCGCGTCTTTACACAGCGATCCGTCAAGGCCGCACGCACCAACTCGCGGCCTTGCCGATTCAGTACGCCGACTACGCGCTCTGGCAGAACGGCGCCGAACAACAAGCGCGCGCGGACTCCGAACTTACGTTCTGGCGTGAGCGGCTTGGCTGCGAACTGACGGCGGTCGAACTGCCGTTCGACCGCTCGCCGCCGGCTTCGCGCAACCAGTCTGGCGCACGAGTCGAGGTCAGGCTCGCGGCGCCGGTGATCGATGCAATCGGCGCACAGTCCAGACGGCATCAGGCAACGCCGTTCATGGTGCTGCTGGCGGCGTTCGATGTCCTGCTTGCGCGCTACAGCGGACAAGCCGACATCCGCGTTGGTGTGCCTGTCGCAGGGCGAGACCGGCGTGAGACGCAATCGCTGATCGGCTTCTTCGTGAACACGCTGGTCATTCGCACGGAGATGGCCGGCATCGATACCGTCGAAACGCTGCTCGGCCACGTTCGCGAACGCGTGCTTGAAGCGCAGGCGCATCAGGACGTACCGTTCGCTCGTGTTGTCGATGCGCTGAACCCAGGCCGGAGCCTCACGCAGACGCCGCTCTTCAGCGTCATGTTCAACTACGATCACGGCGCGGACGGCGAAGCGCTCAGCTTGCCTGGCTTGCGGGTCTCGCCGATAGAAACATCGACGGGTACGGCGCGTTTTGATCTTGTGCTGTCGGTCCGTGAGCGGCGCGACGGCATCACTGTTTCGTTGAACTATGCCCGCGATGTATTCGATGCTCAAACCGTCGAACGAATGCTGGGCCATTACGTGTCCTTGCTTGAGCAGATTGCGACGAAGGATCATGCATATCTGGCTGAGCTCGTGCTTGATGCTCAAATGAGCCAACGTGCGCTCAGCAATCACGCGTTCATGCCAGTCGGCGAGCGCATCGCGGCACAGGCGCTTCGTCAGCCTCAAGCGCCGGCCGTGCATTGCGAAGGTGCGCGGCTCTCTTATGGTGAACTCGATATCTGGTCGAACCGCATCGCGTGTGCGTTGCTTGCGCGAGGGATGGGCTCGGAGACACGCGTGGGACTCTATCTGACGCGCTTGGTGGGATTGGTCGCGGCAGTGGTTGGCGTGCTCCGGTCCGGCGCGGCGTTCGTGCCGCTCGATCCAGCCTATCCAGCGGATCGTCTGCGCGCCATGATCGATGACGCACAATTGTCCTGTGTGCTCGCCGATGCCGCCACGATCGCGACATGCGGTCAGCTCTTCGAAGGTCGTGCAGTCATCGACATCAACGCACTTGAAGCGTCGCCCGGCGATCCACTCCATGTCGCCATTCATCCAGAGCAACTCGCCTATGTGATCTACACATCGGGATCGACAGGACGGCCCAAAGGCGTGGCGATCAGTCATGTTGCGCTCAGCCGTCATCTGGACGATTTCATCGGTACTTATGGGATCGATGCAAGCGACGTCCAGTTGCAATCGTCGACGATCAACTTCGATGTGGCGCTGCATGAAATGCTGCCGGCGCTGATGCAAGGCGGTCAGGTCGAGATGCGTGGTCCGCAGCTTTGGGACATCGAGACAACCAGCCGTCACTTGAAGGATGGTCGCGTCACGTTCGCGCGGATTCCGACTGCGTACTGGCAACAATGGTTGCGCACGCCGCCTTTGGACGACCTCGCGGCATTGCGGCAAATCACGGTAGGCGGCGAAGGACTTCCCGGCGATGCACTCGCGCAATGGCGCAACGGTCCGCTCGCGCGCATCCGGCTCGACAACTTATACGGCCCGACGGAGACCACGGTGGCGTGCATGTATCGCGAGACGCGCGCGGCAGATGCTGCACAGGCAATCGTGTCGATTGGCGAGCCGTATGGATCGCGATATGTCTATGTGATGGACCTGCACGGCAACGAGGCGCCGGTCGGCGCGCTGGGCGAATTGTGCATTGGCGGTCTGACGCTTGCGCGCGGTTATCTGGATCGACCCGGTTTTACCGCGGAACGGTTTGCGCCGGACCCGCGTGTGCCGGGGGCGCGTTTGTATCGCAGCGGCGACCTGTGTAGACGGCGCGTGGATGGCAGCATCGACTTTCTCGGGCGGCTTGATAGTCAGGTGAAGCTGCGAGGCTTTCGCATTGAACTGGGTGAGATAGAAGCCGTGTTGCGCGAAGCACCCGGCGTGCAGGCGGCGGCTGCTTCGCTGCATGGTGAGGGAGATGCGAAACGGATCGTCGGTTACGTGGTCGGGGATCGTGACCGGTTCGACGAAGCAGAGATTCGCGGCGTGCTGGAAAGCCGTTTGCCGGGTTATATGGTGCCGTCAGTGCTCGTGTGGCTCGATCGTTTGCCGCTGATGCAGAACGGTAAGCTCGATCGTGCCGCGCTGCCTGAACCGGATGGTCGAAAGAGCGCCGAGAGAACCGCGCCGAGTACACCGCTGGAAACACAGTTGCTTGGCATCTGGCAAGACGTGCTGGAGCGCGACGACCTGGGTGTCACCGATAACTTCTTCGAAGCGGGCGGACATTCGCTGCTCGCGCTCAAGGTGCTCGCCAAGAGCGCTCAAGCCGGGTTGGCGAGCTTGACGCTCGAAGCTTTGTTCAAGCATGCGACGGTTCGTACGCTCGCGTCGCATCTCGACACACGAGATTCGAGCGTGGACCCTGCTGCGAATGTTGTATCGATGAGCGAGCGCACCGATGCGCCGAACGTCTTCGCCATTCATCCGGCGTCAGGTCTGGTCGCGGACTACCGGCCGCTTGCCGCGGCACTCGATGGTGTCGCGAACGTGTACGGCGTGCAGGCCCCGTTCTATACGGAAGACTGGTGGCCCGGTGATTTGTCCGAGCTTGCTGTTGACTACGCCGCGCGTATTCGTACGGTGCAAGCGTCCGGGCCCTATAGGCTGATTGGCTGGTCCGTGGGCGGCGTGATCGCGACCGAGGTGGCGCGCGTGTTGGCGGGTGACGGCGATGAAGTTCAGTTCGTAGGCCTGATTGATTCGCACATGCTGAAGACGGATGACAATCGAGAGCGCGGGGATGAAGCCCCGGTGACTCACGAGCAGATGCGGACCTATCGTGCAACCGATCATGAACTGCAGAACGTGCTCGACGATGCCGGCAGGAAATGGCCGTCGATGCAAGGCGATCTCGACGATGCCGGCACGCGCGCGATGCTCAGCAAAGTGATGTTGTTCCAGCGGCACTTGGGTCATATCGTCCGCTACACGGAGCGTGCGCCGCTGCCTGTCGACCTGAAATTATGGTGGGCGCAGCACCAGCCTTATCGCCCCGCACGCGAAGCAACGGCTATGTGGTCAGCGCTCTCGACGGGCTGGGTGTCGGTGGCCGGCGAGATCGACGCCGATCACACGCATATCGTGCGGCACAACGATCTTTTCGATGACCTCGCACGTGCGCTTACCTCGAGTGCCCGGCCGGAGAACCTGTCATGAGCTTGAGCGAGCAAGCCTTGACGGGCAACTGGATAGCGGGCGAGGCGGGAATGGCCGCTCGTCTTCGTACGCTGGCGATCGAGCGTCCTGACGCGGTCGCCTTGATCAGTATCGATGCTGCCGGTGAAGCGCAATACGACTACGCTGAACTCGATCGCCGGGCGGCGTGCTTGGCCGCTCGCTTTACTGATAAGCAATCGGTGGGCGAGCGTGCGTTGCTTCTGATGGACAGCGGCATCGACTATGTGAGTGCGTTTTTCGGCTGCCTGTATGCGGGCGTCGTCGCGGTCCCCGTCTATCCGCCGGAATCGAAGCGCGAGCAGCATCTGGCGCGATTGCGCGGGATTGCGCAGGACGCAGGCATTCGTTACTTGCTGACTACGTTGGCGTTGGAGGAGCGCTTCGCTGAGCAGTACAGCGAGCTGGCGCCGGATGCTGACGTCATCGCGGTGGATGGGCTTTGTTCGACGGGTGACACGACCGAATTCACGCTGCACGACGTGCAACCGTCCGATATCGCGTTCCTGCAATACACCTCAGGTTCCACGGGAACGCCGAAAGGCGTGATGGTCAGTCACGGCAATCTGATCGCGAACGAAATTGCTATCAAGGCTGGCCTCGGCGTGCAAAGCGACGATGTGTTCGTGAGCTGGCTCCCGCTCTATCACGACATGGGTTTGATCGGCAGCATGTTGCAGCCGGTCTTCAGCGGCATTCCTCTCGTGCTGATGTCGCCGCAATATTTTCTTGAACGTCCGTTGCGATGGCTTCAGGCGATCGGGCGGCATCGGGGCACGATTTCCGGTGCACCTGATTTCGCGTATCGGTTGTGTGCCGAACGCCTGCGCGACAACGCGGTCGCGCAACTCGACCTGTCGAGTTGGCGGCTCGCTTTCTCCGGCTCAGAACCCGTGCGGCGCGACACGCTGGATGCGTTTGTCGCGCGCTTCGCGTCTGCCGGATTCGATGCCGCCGCAGTCTATCCATGCTATGGCCTCGCCGAAGCAACGCTCTTCGTGACGGGCGGCCGGCGTGGTGCGGGGTTGGTATCGGCGAGGTTTGAGAGCGACGCTTTGTCTGCCGCGCGGGTGGCCGTTGTATCGGAGACCGAGCCCGGCACGGTGCTGGTTGCGTGCGGCGCGCCGCAACCGGGGCACGTGATTGAGATCATCGATCCGGTTAGCGGGCAGATGCATGCCCATGGGCAGATCGGAGAAATTCATGTAAGCGGACCGAGCGTGGCACACGGTTATTGGCAACGTCCCGAGGTCACCGCTTCCACGTTTCGCACGGAAGGCACAACGCGATGGCTGCGTACCGGCGACCTCGGCTTCATGCATGACGGCCAGCTTTATATTGCCGGTCGTTGCAAGGACCTGATCATCGTGCGCGGCAGGAACCTGTATCCGCAGGACATCGAGCAGGCTGTTGAAGTCTTCTGCGAGTTCGCGCGCAAAGGCCGGGTTATCGCGTTTGCCGCCGATATCGATGGCGCGGAAGGCCCCGCGCTTGCACTCGAAATTGCGCCGATGATGAAAAAACGCTTCGCGGCGGCTGACATCGTGGCGCAGTTGAACCGCTGCGTGTTCGACGCATGCGGTGAGGTTCCTGTAGCCGTTGTCTTGCTCAATCCGGCGGCGTTGCCGAAGACATCGAGTGGCAAATTGCAGCGTGCGGCTACGCGGCAAGGCTGGCAGAACCGCACGCTGGATGCGTATGCGCTGTGGGAGCGTGGGCACTTTATAGTGGGTGCGGAGGCAAGCGATACCCTGCCGCAGGCGCCCCTCGATGGCCTCGAGAAGGAACTCGCCGCACTATGGAGCGAAGTGCTCAACGATGTTCAGATTACGACATCCGATGCACATTTTTTCGCATCAGGCGGCAGTTCGCTGACGGCGGCGCGCTTGGCGGCACGCATCGGTGAACGGTGGAGGCGGCCGTTCGAGCTCGGGCAGGTTTTCGAATTCCCGACTCTCGCGACAATGGCTCACGCACTGTCGCGGGCAATTGAAAAGCCGGAGTGCGAATCAATCGATACCATCCGGATAGAACGTAGCGACGAGCTTGTTGTATCGCACGCGCAGCAGCGGCAACTGTTTGCGTGGCAACTCGATCCACAGAGCCGCGCTTATCACATCGCCACCGGCGTACGCTTGCGCGGGCAACTCAACTTTGACGCTCTGCGCGGCAGCTTCGACAGGCTCGTCGAACATCATGCCGCGTTGCGTACGAGCTTTGTCGAGACGCCGGGGTCGGAGAATGTGTATGCGCCGCGGATCCATCCGGCAGCACCGCTCGACTGGATGCAAACAGACTTGCTCGATGAAGACTTCAGCGAGGAAACGCTTCGCAATCTCGCCCAGCGCTTCGCCGCCGAGTCTTTCGATCTTGTGCAAGGGCCTGTGTTGCGCGTCGGCCTTGTGCGCTACGGCGACAACGAACACTTGCTGCTTCTGGCACTGCATCACATTGCCACCGACGGTTGGTCGATGCAGATCATCGTCGATGAATTTGTCGCGCAGTATCGTGCCGCTGTTACGAGCACGTCTTCCACAATTGCCGCACCGGTAATCGCTTATACCGATTACGCCGCGTGGCAGCGCCGTTGGCTCGATAGCAGCGACGCGCAGCGCCAACTCGATTACTGGCGCAATGAACTCGGCGATGAAGCGCCTGCGTTGGCCTTGCCGTTCGATCGTTCACCCACCGCCAACGCGGAAAGCCTCGCTGCCGCGCGCATGTCGTGCACGCTTCCCGTAAGTCTTGCACGCAAGGTCCGCGACGCAGCAAGCCGGCATAGCGCCACGCCGTTCATCGTGCTGCTCGCGGCTTATCACGCGTGGTTATATCGCGTGACCGGGCAGGCCGATATCCGGACCGGTGTGCCGGTTGCGAATCGCCAGCAGCCTGAAACGCACGGCGTGGTTGGCTTTTTCACGAACACAATCGTGCTGCGCAGCGTCTGTACAGCATCGCTGAGTGTATCGGCGCTAGTGGCAGCGCTTCGTCGCGCGGCAATCGAAGGGCTGGCGCATCAGGCACTGCCTTTCGATGTGCTGGTCGAGCGGTTGAACCCGGCGCGCGACACGCAAGCTCAGCCGCTCTTCGAGACGACCTTCAACTATCTCGCCGATGACTATCCGGCACTCGAACGTTTGCCTGGTCTCACAGCATCGCGGTATGAGATTGAAGAGGTGCACGTGAAGGTTCCGCTCGCGCTCGATCTGCGCGAGTCGCGCGACGGTGGATTGCGTGCTTACCTGACCTACGCCGGCGATCTGTTCGATGCAACCAGCGTGGAACGGATGGCCGCGCAATATCAACGAATGGTTGAAGCATTCGCCGCTGCGTTGTTATCCGATGATCCGGCTACTGATCGCGCTCTGGCAGCGCTCGACTTGCTCGATGCTGAAGAGCAGGCGCGCGTAGCGGCCGCAAGTCGCGGCAGGGAAATAAACTTCTCGGGGACGCCGGTGCATGTGCGTGTCGCGACCCACGCGCAGATTCAACCCGAAGCGCTGGCGCTGATCGATGGAGCGGAGCGCCTGAGCTACCGGGAGCTCGATCAACGCTCGCAACGCATCGCTTGCTGGTTGCTCGATCATGGTCTTCATGCTGGACAGCCCGTGGCAATTGTCGCGGACCGCTCGGCGGCGTTTGTCGTTGCGATGCTGGGCGTGTTGAAAGCAGGCGGCGCTTTTGTTCCACTCGATGCCGCTAATCCGCCGCAAAGAATTGAACAGACCTTGCGCGATTGCGGAGCGCGGTTTGTGCTGCGGGAAAAGGAGTCCGTATTCGCGTTCGATGGCCTGCAACAGACGACCATCGATAACGCGCAACAGCACGCACATGCGTTAGCCCGACAGTTGCCTGCCGTCGACTCTCGAGAAGCGGCCTACGTGATCTTCACTTCCGGCTCCAGCGGCACGCCGAAGGGTGTGGTCATACCTCACGCAGCATTGAACAATTACGTTGACGCAGTGCTGGACCGTCTCGCGTTACCGCCGCGATCGACGTTCGCAATGGTGTCGACCGTGGCTGCCGATCTCGGTCATACCGTGTTGTTCGGCGCGCTTGCATCGGGCGGAACGCTGCATCTGATCGACCGCGATACAACGCTCGATGCAGATTGCTTCGCGCGATATATGGCCGAGCACAGCATAGACGTACTAAAGATTGTTCCTGGTCATCTGAATGCATTGCTGCAGGCGCAGAATGCCGCGGACGTTTTGCCCGCTCATATGCTGGTGTTAGGCGGTGAGGCAACGGCGTGGCCGCTGCTGGAAAAGATCCGCTCTTTAAAACCATCGTGCCGCGTGATCAATCACTATGGTCCGACCGAGACGACTGTCGGCATCCTGACTCAAGATGCGGGGAGCGCGGATCCGAGCGCGGCTACCTTGCCCGTTGGCCTGCCGTTATCAAACACGTCGACGTGGATATTCGATGCACACATGAACCCCGTCGACGCAGGCGAAACCGGCGAACTGTATCTGGGCGGCGCGGGTGTCGCGCGGGGTTATCTGGGGCGGCCGGGAATGACGGCGGAGCGGTTCGTTCCCGATCCCTTCGCGGCAGGCGAGCGCTTGTATCGCAGCGGCGACCGGGCACGCAGGTTGGCGGATGGCGCGATCGAATATCTGGGTCGTATCGACGATCAAGTCAAGATTCGCGGTTATCGTGTGGAGCCGGGCGAGATCGCAGCTCGGCTGCGTGGGCTAGACGGCGTGCGGGATGCAGCAGTGATCGTTTCGGCAGCGGGGCGTCTGGCCGGTTTTGCAACAGCCAAGCCCGGATGCAAGCTCGAACCCGCATCGCTGAAGAAACAACTCGCAGCCGTTTTGCCGGACTACATGGTGCCGTCGAGTGTGCGCGTGCTGGACGCGCTGCCGCTCAATCGTAACGGCAAGCTCGACCGTCAATCGCTAGAGGAAATGGCGCGCACGGCGACGAGAACCGGCGCAAGCGTTCAATGTACGCCGCAGGGCGCAACCGAGATCACGCTCGCGAGGATCTGGGCAGAGGTGCTGAGCCCAGAGCAAAACAAGATCCACCGCGATGACAATTTCTTCGCCCTTGGTGGTCATTCGCTCGCTGCGATGCGGATGCTTTCGCGGGTACGCTCCGCGTGGCCAATCGATTTACCGCTGCGTGCAGTATTCAACGCACCGACGCTTCAGGCGCTGGCTGTGCGTATCGATGAACTTTCCACCGAACCGCACGGTACATCCGCAATTCGTATTATCGAAAGGCAGCATGAGATGCCGCTATCGCTCACGCAGCAGCGGATCTGGGTTGTGGATCAGTTGGCAGGCGGTGGACTTGTGTCGTACAACATGGCCGCGGGGCTGGACCTGCGCGGTGAGCTCGACGCGAACCTGCTGCACGCGAGCCTCGCTGCACTGGTCGAGCGGCATGAAGTCTTGCGCTCATCGTTTGGCGAACATGACGGCGATCCTGTGCTGACGATTGCGGATCACCTCGATGTGCCCATGCCGCTGGTCGACTGCGGCGCATTGCCCAATGCACAGCGCGACCAAACAGTTGCTCGCTATCTAAACGATGCAGCCAACCATCCCTTCGATCTCGCCACGCCGCCGCTGATGCGCGCGCTGCTCTTGAAGTTCGATGTGTCGCATCATGTGCTGATTCTCGTGCTGCATCACATCGTGGCGGATGGCGCGTCGGTGCATATCCTTATCGATGAGTTGTGCGCGCAATATCGTGCGCGGCGCGGTGGCACGACGACTGCGTTGCCGGCCTTGCCGATTCAATACGCCGACTACGCGGCGTGGCAGCGTGAACAACTGACGCCGCCGAAACTAAGCAACGAACAGGACTTCTGGCGCGCGTATCTGGCGAATGCCCCGCATTTCCTTGCGTTGCCGGCTGACCGGCCGCGTCCGCCAGTCGCGTCTCACGAGGGCGGCACCGCACGCCTGACGTTATCTGCGGAGACCGGCGAGCGTGTCAGAGCACTCGCGAGTGCGCGCGGCATGACGCCGTTCGCTGTGTTGCTCGCGAGTTTCCAACTGTTTCTGCACAAGCTGACAGGCCAGACCGATCTTCTGATCGGCACCGACGTAGCGGGGCGCGACCGCACCGAGTTCGAAGGGCTGATCGGATTTTTCATCAACGTGTTGCCGGTCCGTTCGCGCACCAACGCTGACGGAGCGAACCTAACGAGCTTCAACGCATGGCTTAACGCCGCGAAACATTCAGCGTGGGAAGCGCTGGAACATCGGGCGCTGCCATTTGACCGCATCGTGGACGCACTTGCCGTGTCGCGTCGTCGCGATGCCAATCCGCTGCTGCAAATGTTGTTCGTCCTGCGTGACCTGCCGCGCAAAAACGCGAGTGTGCCGGGTCTTGCAATAGAACTGCTGCGAGCACCGACGACGCAATCGAAGTTCGACATGGCGCTGTTCGTCGAACCAGTTGATGGCGGTTACGAAGTCGAATGGGTCTACGCGTCGTCGCTATTCGTGCGGTCCACGGTTGAGCGCTGGTTTGGGTTGTGGCGCGACTTGCTGGACGAGGTATCGGCCAATCCCGACTCGACACTTGCCCATCACGTGCCCAACGCCGTGCCGCAGCGCATTCCCGAAGCCATTTCGCAATGAACGAGAGCCACTCATTTATGAACGCGACCCCGATCACCCACGCCAGCGTCGAGACCTCATTTTTCAACGCCGGCACGCGCTTGCCGATCGTCCTTACACCGACCGGTCCGATCAATAATTTGCCCGGCTGGATCGACGCGCATCGCGACGCACTGGAAACGTGGCTCACCCGCCACGGCGCCATTCTGTTCCGCGATTTCGACCTGCCCGGGCCTGCCGCTTTCGAGACCTTCGCCGAGGCGATTTCACCCGCGCTGTACGGCGAATACGGTGACCTGCCAAAGAAGGAGGGCGGCCGCAATACGTATCGGTCCACGCCGTATCCCGAGCGGCAAATGATCCTCTACCACAACGAAAGTTCGCACCTGTCGCGCTGGCCGCGCCGGCAGTTCTTCTTTTGCGAACTGCCGTCCGTGACGGGCGGCGCCACGCCCATTGTCGATTGCCGCGAGATGCTGCGGCAGTTGCCGCCGCAACTGGTCGATACATTCGAGCGCAAGCAGTTGATGTACGTGCGCACATTTACTCGCGGCCTGGATGTGCCGTGGCGCGAGTTCTTCGATACCGACGACCGGCGCGCGGTGGAAGCACGGTGCGAAGCGGCGGGTGTGCAGTACGAATGGTTGCCGAACGACGAGCTGCAGACACGCACCGTGTGTCCGGCGGTGATCGTGCATCCACTGACCTGCGAACGGTCGTTCTTCAACCAGGTGCAGTTGCATCACATCGCGTGCCTCGCGCCGGATGTCCGGATGGACCTCCTCGATATGGTCGGCCTTGAACGCATGCCGCGGCACGCCTACTTCGGCGATGGCAGCACGATCAGCGACGACGCCATCGCGTTGATCGGTGCGGCTTACGAGCGCTGCGCGGTGCGTTTTGACTGGCGCGCCGGCGACGTGCTGATGCTCGACAACATGCTGGTCGCGCACGCTCGTGATCCCTATCAGGGGCCGCGAAAGATTGTCGTGGCGATGAGCGAGCTCGTCGAACGCTCGCAATTCGCGCATGCCGCCAACGTTTGAAATCCATGCCTGACGCCAGATCATTCCTCCTACAGAAAGCAGACCTAAAGACCATGGACCAACAGACTCCCCACCTTCAGGAACCCGCGCTCGACACCGCGCTGCGCACGCTCTTTGCGACCCTCCTGGAAGTCGATCCCGGCACGGTCGGCGACGATGACGACTTCTTCGAACTGGGTGGTGACTCGCTGCTGGTGATCAAGCTGGTCGCCCGAATCCGCCGGACGCTGAGCCGAGAGCTTTCTCCCGGCGATGTCTTCGATCATCCGACAGTCGCCAGCCTGACCCGCTTTCTCGACAGTCGATAAGCCGCGCAACACAGCCGCACGAAAGCTGGGGAGTAGTCAGGGAAATTTCACACAAAAAAATATCTCGCCGATATAATCACGTATTAGTAATCATTCTCATTTGCATTATCGTTCATACTTTCGCTCATCTATCCATCCACACCAACCGCAAGAGACCATGGCACGACAACAATCAGAACGACGCGGCGCAGACCGCATCGGGGCGCGGGGGCGCGCAAGAAATCCCTGGCGGCTCGCGCCGATAGCAGCGGGCGTGCTGCTGGCAACGTCCGCGTTCGCGCAGAGTGAGGCAGTCGTGCCGACGGACTCGACCGGCCAGCCGGCGGCGACTTCCGGGTCTGCTGCAGGGCAACAGTTGCCCGCGGTGGTGGTGAAGGGCCAGCGCGATGCGGAAACGGGCACGGGACCGGTGAAAGGTTACGTGGCAAAACAGAGCACGGCGGGCAGCAAGACCGATACGCCGATCATCAAGACGCCGCAGGCGATCTCGGTGGTGACGCGCGACCAGATGGACATCCAGGACGCGCAGAGCGTGGCGCAGGCGCTGCGCTATACGTCGGGCATCAACCCGGAACAGCGCGGCACCAACACGGACTCGCTCGAGTACCTGTACGCACGCGGTTTCCTCGTCGATGAGTTCTGGAACGGCTTGCGCACGCCCGGTCCGGCCGGTGGTTTTGGCTTTAACGTGACGAGTTTCGATCCGTACATGTTCGAGCGTATCGAGTTGCTGCACGGACCGGCTTCCGTGTTGTACGGTCAGGGTTCGCCGGGTGGCACGGTGAATCTCGTGAGCAAGATGCCGACGGCCGAGCCGCTGCATGAAGTCGGATTCCAGACCGGCAGCTATGGGCGCCTACAGGGGTTTTTCGATTTCAGTGGTCCTATCGATCAGGACGGCAAGGTGCTTTACCGTTTGACGGCCGACGGCTTTAATACCGGCACGCAGACGGACTACGTGAACCAGCAGCGCTTCGCGATTTCGCCGACTATTACGTGGAAGCCGACGAAGGACACCACGTTCACGGTCTTCATGAACTACCAGGCCGATCCCGAGGCTGGTATCTACAACACCGTGCCGGCGGTGGGCACGATCCAGACCGGCGTGGCGCAACTGCCGCGCAGTTTCTATCCGGGCGAACCGGCTTTTGACAGCTTCCGCAAGACGCAGGAGTCGATCGGGTACCAACTGGATCAACGCCTGAACGACGTCTGGTCGTTGAAGCAGAGCTATCGTTTCCTGCATAACAGCCAGACCATTCAGTATGTGGCGGACGACGCGGGCTACACCAACAACGGCACCGAGCTGGCGCGTGATGTGTACTTGAACACGGGCCGCTTGAACTCGCACACGCTCGACAACCAGGCCACCGCGCGTTTCAACACGGGACCGGTGTCGCATACGGCCACCGTCGGCCTTGACTATCAGTACACGCAATTCGATCACGCGTTCTACGGCGCGTTCGACAATGTCCCGTCGCTCAGCGTGACGAATCCGCAATACGGCCAGCCGGTTCCGTATCCGGACTTCATGTTCGGCACGTCGAACAAGCAGACGGTCAAGCAGCTTGGCACCTATGCGCAGGACCAGATCGATATCGACCGGTGGTCGTTCCTGCTGGGCGTGCGTGAAGACTGGACGAACGAAGATAGCAAGTCGTACGTGAACGGCGCGGAGGCGAGCCAGTTCAACCGCGCGTTCACGTGGCGTGCCGGGGGCGTGTACAAATTCGACAACGGCTTTGCGCCTTATGCGAGCTACACGAAGTCGTTCCAGCCGCAGGTTGGCTCGACCGCCGCGGGTACGACGTTCTCGCCCACGACCGCCCAGCAGTACGAGATCGGCGTGAAATATCAGCCGAAGAATTACAACAGCTTTGTCACCGTGTCGGCGTTCCACCTGACGCAGCAAAACGTGTTGACCACGGACCCGAACAACGTCAACTTCCAGATTCAGACTGGCGAAGTGCGGTCCCAGGGTTTTGAAGTTGAAGCTCACGCCAGCTTGACTAACAACCTGCAAATGATCTTCAGCTACACGTATACAAACCTGCTCAATACAAAGAGCACTACGTCGAACCTGAACAAGACGCCGGTCGGCATTCCGCGTAATACCGCGTCGCTGTGGGCGGACTACACGGTCACCAGCGGGCCGCTCAACGGCGTTCAAGCGGGCGCGGGGCTGCGTTATATCGGCGGTTCCTACGGCGATACCGCGAACTCGATCCTGCTCTCGTCGGCAACGCTGGTTGACCTCGCGCTGCGCTATGACCTTGGACGCGCGTTCCCGACCATGCATGGCTGGACCGCTTCGCTCAATGCAAGCAACTTGCTTAACCGCACTTACATGGCGTCGTGCAGCAACGGCGACTGCTACTGGGGTCAAGGCCGGCTCGTACTCGCGGGACTGAAGTATCAGTGGTAATTCAACAGGAGGCAGGGCGCCGATGCGGTCTTTTTCGACGAAAAATTTAACGGCGTCCTTGCCGCTGTCTCCGCAGCAGGAGGGATTGTGGTTCATGCAGCGGCTCGCGCCGCTGTCCACTGCCTACCATCTGGCGCGCGCTTTTCACTTGCGCGGACAGGCTGATATTAGCGCGCTTGAACAGGCGCTGAATGTCGTTCGTGGCAGGCAAGCAGTATTGCGTACGCGTTTTGCGGAACACGACGGCCAGCCTTTTCAGATCGTGGATGCACCGGCGAATGTGCCGTTGCCTGTGACCGATCTTTCCTCGCTTGATAGTGATGCACGCGACTTGAGGCTGGCGGAAGCGCTTGCTCACGAGGCCCGGCAACCGTTCGATCTGGGCACGGAAGGCGCGATCCGCTTGCGCGTTTTCGTGATGTCCGCGCAATGGAATGTGCTGTCCGTCGTGGTTCATCATCTTGTCTCCGATGGAACATCGACGGCGATCTTCGCGCGTGAACTCGCTCACGCGTATGGCAGGATCGTGCATGACAAAACGATTCCTGAACTGCCGGAATTGATATGGCAGTATGCCGATTTTTCCGCGTTCCAACGTGACATGCTGGCGAGCGAAAAAGCGCGTGCTGATATTGCGTGGTGGACCGATTACATCGGCTCGCCTGATGCAAGTTTCGAACTACCCTTCGATTTCGCGAGAGCGCCCGGGCAGGACCATCCAGCGCGAACGCATGCATTTACCCTGACTAACGCAACGGCAAACGCGTTGCGCTCCCGCTGCAAAACCGAGCGTTGCACGCCGTTTGCCGTGCTGATGGCTGCGTGGCAGTTATTGCTGTCGCGCCATGCCGGCAGTGATGATTTCTGTATTGGCGTGCCAACCAGCGGACGAACAGTTGAGGAAACCGAGGACCTGATCGGTCTTTTTGTCGATACGCAGGTGTATCGAGCACGTGTTCAACCGGCCATGACCGGACGCTCGCTGCTGCAAGCGGTCCGCAACGACACCCGTGCCGCGCTCGATCATGGCAGCGTTACATTGGCGGCAATAGTCGACGCATTAAGCGTGAAACGAGAAGCCGATCGACATCCGCTTTTCCAGACGCTGTTCAACGTGCAGGGCGCGGCCGCTGCTGGAAAATTGCGACTCGCGGGCCTTGCGGTCGATATCGTCGATACGGAAACTCAGGCGGCTAAATTCGACCTCAGCATGGATATTCGCGTGAGCGCCGATGCGATCAACTGCACGGCGCGCTACGACGGCGCGTTGTATCGCACTGAAACCATCGCCCGGCTTGGTCGACAGTACGAAGCAATGCTGGCCGGCTTGTGCCAGGATCCTGATCGGCCGGTGTCGGAGATCGCGTTTATCGATGAAGACGAACTCGCTCGTCTTTCGAAGTGGAGCACATGCGCCGCGGAGTTTGGCGTTGCGGCGCCTGTGCATCGTTTATTCGAAAGCCACGCAGCAACGACACCGGATGCGCCAGCGCTCGTGTTCGACGATATGCTACTGACTTACCGCGAACTCGATCAGCGCGCCAATCAGCTTGCGCATCGGCTGGTGAAGCTTGGCGTGGGACCGGAAGTGAAAGTCGGTATAGGTCTGGAACGTTCGGCGGAGATGGTGGTCGGCTTGCTGGCCATCCTGAAGGCAGGCGGCGCTTACGTTCCACTCGATCCCGAGTATCCGTCGGAGCGGCTGGCCTACATGATCGGCGACAGCGGCGTGCAATTGCTGCTCACGCAGCGCGCCGTGCGCGAACGCCTGAGCCGGCACTTGCCCCCGGACGATGCTTGCACGGTGCTCGAACTCGATGTGCTGGATACATCAGATGAGCCGCTACATTGTCCCGATGTTCAGATTCACGCGGAAAACCTTGCCTACGTGATCTATACGTCCGGTTCGACAGGACGTCCGAAGGGCGCGGCCAACCGGCACGGTGCGTTGTTCAACCGGCTGGCATGGATGCAGGCCGCGTACCCGCTCGACGCCACCGATACCGTTCTGCAAAAGACCCCGTTCAGCTTCGATGTATCGGTCTGGGAGTTCTTCTGGCCGCTCATGGTCGGCGCGCGTCTGGCATTAGCGGGGCCGGGGGATCATCGGGACCCTGCAAGACTGGTCGAATTGATCGATCGCTTCAATGTGACCACGCTGCACTTCGTGCCGCCGATGTTGCAAGCCTTCATCGCTTCACTCGATAGTGACAGTGACGTTTGCAAGAGCCTGCGCCAGGTCATCTGCAGCGGTGAAGCGCTGCCGGCAACGCTGCAGGATCGCGCGCTGCACCGTCTTTCGCATGCTCAATTGCATAACCTGTACGGCCCGACTGAAGCGGCTATCGACGTCACGCACTGGACGTGTCACGCAGGCGATCCGGTCGTGCCGATAGGCCGGCCGATTGCGAACGTCAGCACCCACGTGCTCGATCAATCGATGAATCGTTTGCCTGTGGGCGTTGCGGGTGAACTCTATTTGGGCGGCGCGGGACTCGCGCGTGGATATCTCAACCGTCCGGGGCTGACGGCCGAGCGTTTCATGCCCGATCCATTCAACGAGGGTGGGCGTCTGTATCGGACGGGCGACCTTGCGCGCTGGCGTGAGGATGGCGCGCTCGACTATCTTGGACGGCTCGACCATCAGGTCAAGATCCGCGGCTTTCGCATCGAGTTGGGTGAGATCGAGGCAGTGTTGCAGACTTTGCCGGGTGTCGATGAAGCAGTAGTCATGGCGCAGGATTGCCCGGCCGGCAAGCGGCTGGTTGCGTATGTGACGGCGCGTGCAGGTCACGCATTGCAGCGTGACCTGCTGATTGCGCGCCTGCATGACGTGCTGCCGGAACATATGGTGCCATCCGCGTGGGTCGAACTCGACGGGCTGCCGTTGTCGCCGAATGGCAAGGTGGATCGCCGTGCGCTGCCGTTGCCTGCTCAGACGGAACGAGTTTGGGAAGCGCCGCAAGGTGACATTGAGCCCGTGCTCGCGCGGATCTGGCAGGAAGTATTGGGCGTTGAACGTGTTGGCCGCGACGACAACTTCTTCGAGCTAGGCGGCGATTCGATCCTGAGCCTGCTGATTGTGGAGCGCGTGAGGCTGGCAGGATGGAAGGTAACCCCGCGGCACTTGTTCGAGCGCCAGACCGTGATGCAGCTTGCTGCTGTCGCCGAGCCGGTTGTTGCAACCGCTGTCGCCGCCGATGCGTTCGTGCATGACACAAGCAAGGCCTTTTTACCAATGCAGGCCTGGTTCCTCGATCTGCCGGTGGAGCATAGGCATTACTGGAATCAGGCGGTGCTGCTGACGAGCCGCGAGGCGTTGGACACTACGTTGCTGGAGCGCGCGTTGCATGCGCTGGTGCAGCACCACGACGCGTTGCGACTGCGTCTGACGCAAGATGCCGACGGCGGATGGTCTCTGGGTACGAATGAACTGACATTTGACTTGTTATGGATACGCGAGGCGGCTACGCCGGCTGACATCGTAAAGCTATGCAATGAAGCGCAACGCAGCCTCGACCTCAACCAAGGACCGCTGCTGAGGGCGCTCGCAATACAAACCGGCGACGGCAGCTGGCGGCTCTTGCTTGTAGTACACCATCTGGCGGTGGACGGCGTGTCGTGGCGCATTCTGCTCGCGGATTTGCGAACGGCGTATGCGCAATTGCAGGCCGATGAAGCCGTAAAATTGCCGCCGAAGACAACGTCAAGCGTTGAGTGGGCGAGACGTCTGGCACACCACGCAAAGAGTTCCGAGTTGCGTGGCCAAGTCGATCACTGGCTGGAAGTCGCACACACGTCTGCTGCTTTGCCGTGCGACTCCCCGAACGGCGCAAACACCGCAGCGCATCTGTGTCACGCCTCGTTCAGCCTCGACCGCCTCTGGACGCAACGGCTGCTTCAGGAAGCGCCTGCGGCATATCGCACGCACGTCAACGACCTGCTGCTGACCGCGCTGGGCCGCGCTCTATGTAACTGGAGTGGATCTGAGCGAATTCGCATCGACCTTGAAGGACACGGCCGCGAAACTATTTTCGGCGATGTAGACCTGAGCCGCACGGTCGGCTGGTTCACGAGCCTGTATCCGGTCTCCCTCGATCCTCAGGGCGATGTGGGCGCGGCGCTTGGGCGTGTCAAGGAAGCACTGCGCGGGGTACCGGACCGGGGTCTTGGATTCGGCATGCTCAAGTATCTCGGTGACGAAGCGGATCGACGTGCGTTGTGCAGCATCGAACCATCGCGGGTGGTGTTCAATTATCTCGGTCAGTTCGACCAGAGCTTCGATGCAACGTCGGCATGGCAACCTGCGCCTGAATCGGCGGGGCGTTCGCAAGACGAAGGCGCACCGCTTCCGCATGACCTCTCCGTCAGTGGCAAGGTGCTGGACGGCGCGCTGACATTGAGCATCGGCTATAGCGCGGAGCGTTATCGGACGAGTACGGTTGAAGGACTGATAGATATGATCCGCGTGGAACTCGAACGCGTGATCGAGCACTGCACGAGCGGCAACACGGGCGCCACACCTTCGGACTTCGAACTAATTGATCTGACGCAGAACGAGCTTGATGAATTGCCGCTGACGTTGAAGAACGTCGCGGATATTTATCCGTTGTCGCCCATGCAGTCGGGCATGTTGTTCCATACGTTGTATGCGCCCGGCAGCAGCGTGTATATGAATCAGTTGCGGGCAGAGATCCATGGGTTGGACGTTGGCCGTTTCAGTGCCGCATGGGTTGCGGTAACGGCTCGACATGACGTCCTGCGAACAGGCTTTGTGGCACAAGGGGAGGGCTGGCTGCAGTGGGTCGCGCGAGCGGTGGAACTGCCGCTGACAACGCACGATCTGCGTGGTCGCCACGACCTCACCGCCGCTCTCCACGATCTGGCTTCGTCCGATCTCAAGCAAGGTTTCAACGTCACGCAAGCGCCTTTGCAAAGGCTGACACTTGTCCGTGTGGACACCGATCGCTATCACTTCATCTGGACGCACCATCATGTATTGATGGACGGCTGGAGCGTCGCGCAGTTGCTCGGCGAGGTGTTGCGCCATTACGGTGGACAGGGCTTGCCTGCGCATGGCGGACGGTATCGCGACTATATCGGCTGGTTGCAGAAACACGATGCGCAGGCGAGCGCCGCGCACTGGCGCGAGCAAGCAAAGCGCATGGAGGAACCAACACGATTGGCGAGTGCGGTCGCCAGCCGTTACGAGCGGACCGGCATTGAAGTAGCCGACGGTTACGGCCAACACACGTTTGACCTGAACCCGGTGTCGGCCGAGCGCCTCGTCGCGTTTGCGCGTCAGGAACGGGTCACGGTAAACACGCTGGTTCAGGCCGCGTGGGCATTGCTCTTGCACCGTTACACCAACCAGCCCACGGTCATCTTCGGTGCAACGCTGGCTGGCCGCCCTGCGGGTCTGGCCGGTGCATCGCAGCTGCTTGGGCTCTTCATCAACACGCTGCCAATGATTGCCGAACCGCGTGCCGGCAAGCGCCTGGGCGACTGGTTGCGCGAGTTGCAGCAGCAAGGCATGACGGCGCAAGAACATGCGCACACGCCGCTGGTTGAGATACAGCGCTGGGCGGGGGCGGCAAACCAGGGTTTGTTCGATACGGTCGTGGTATTCGAAAACTATCCCGTCGATACCGCGTTGAAAGAGGCATCGCCCGGTGGCCTGACGGTCGACAATGTACGTGCCTGCGATGAAACCAGCTACCCGCTGACCCTGGGCGTGATGCTCGCCGGCACGTTGAAGCTGGACTTCCGGTTTGCATACGACGCGTTTTCGGATCGGGATATAGCAGGCATTGCGCAGCAAACGGGCGGGTTGTTGAATGCATTCGTGGGCGCATCGGACCGGCCGCTTGCAGAATTCGATTTGCTCGATAACGCGCAGCGGCGAGCGCTGATAACGTTGGGTCATCCCGACGCATTGCCTTCATCAGCAGATACCGAACAACCCGTCCATACGCTAATCGAAGCACGCGCACAGCAGCAACCCGATGCACTCGCGCTCGTGGCCGGCAATCTCAGCTTGAGTTATAGCGAGCTGAACGCACGGGCAAACCGCCTTGCGCATCGATTAATGCGGGAAGGAGTTGGACGGGAGGCGCGTGTCGGGTTTGCCGTGGCGCGTTCGGTTGAGATGATCGTGGGCCTGCTGGCTGTGCTCAAAGCTGGGGGTGCCTACGTACCGCTGGACCCGGCGTATCCCGTCGAACGTCTCGCTCATATGATCGAGGACAGTGGCATTACACTGCTTATTACGCAGTCGCATTTGCGCGAGCGGCTGCCAACACGCGCCGGGCTGACGCGCCTGGATCTGGACACGCTGGATGATTCGGCGGAACCGGCAAGCAATCCGGCCGTGAAACTCGCTGGCGGCAACCTGGCGTATGTGATCTTTACTTCGGGATCAACCGGCAAGCCCAAGGGCGTGGCAGTGGCGCACAACGCGTTGTCGATGCATTGTCAGGCGGTCGCCTTTCGCTACGGCATCACTCCGGAGGACCGGCAACTCCATTTCGCGTCCATCAGTTTCGACGCGGCCGCCGAACAGTGGCTAGCACCCTTGCTTAGCGGCGCGGCGATTGTGTTGCGCGACGATACCGTCTGGTCGTCACAGCGTCTCGCGGCTGAGATCAAGGCTCAGAAGATATCGATACTGGATTTGCCGCCTGCCTATATCAATGCCTTCGCTCAGGAGACCGAGCCCGAAACGATATCGGTCAAGACGTGCATCGTGGGTGGAGAAGGCTGGTCGCGAAGCGGCTTCGAAGCTGTAAGGAAACACTTGCGTCCCGAGCGGATTTTCAATGCGTATGGACCGTCGGAAACGGTGATTACATCGACGGTGTGGAGCGCGGATAGCGCGTCGGAATTTGATAGCGCGTATGCACCGATCGGCGTCCCTGTCGGCAAGCGCACAGCTTACGTGTTGGATACCGGGTTGAGTCTCGTGCCGCAGGGCGTGGCGGGCGAACTGTACGTGGGCGGCGCGGGACTGGCACGTGGATATCTAAATCGAGCAGCGCTGACGGCGGAGCGCTTTGTACCTGATCCCTTCGATGAAGGTAAGGGCGGCCGCTTGTACCGGACCGGCGACTTGGTGCGTTGGAACAGTGCGGGTGAACTTGAATACCTCGGGCGCATTGATCATCAAGTGAAGCTGCGCGGTTTCCGTATTGAACTGGGCGAGATCGAGACGGCGCTGCTTGCATTACCCGGCGTGCGGGATGCGGTAGCGACGCTTACCAACACTGCCGGCAGTGCGCGTCTCGTTGCATATGTGAGCGCGCAGACGGGTGCGGTGATTGATGGGTCAACGTTGCAAACGGCATTGCGTCACGTCCTGCCGGACTACATGGTGCCCGGGGCAATAGTCCTGCTAGATGCCTTGCCGCTGACGCCCAATGGCAAGGTGGATCGCCATGCGTTGCCATCGCCCGAATTAGCCGTCACAGGGCGCTACGAACCCCCGCAAGGCGAGGTGGAAAAGGTCATCGCGCAGATCTGGTCCGACGTGCTCGGAATAGAACAGGTTGATCGAATCGGCCGTCGCGACAACTTCTTCGAACTCGGCGGCGACTCCATTTTCAGCCTTCAAGTCCAGCGGCGAATTGCGCGGCAGTTATCGGTCGAGATCGAACTCGCTGCGCTCTTTACTGCTCCGACACTCGGGGCGTTCGCTGGTGTTGTGTCGGCTGCGCGAGAGAGCGCGGCAGGACAAGACCAAGATCAAGACCGCTTGGCCGACGACATGCAATCCATCCTTTCCGACCTGATGCAATGAACCGACGCGCCATGCTTTCCGCGATGCTGGGCGTCGGCGCGCTTGCCGCAAACGCACTCTCCGATGTCGTACTGGCGGCCGATGTTCCAGCGTCGCCACCGCGCCGTATTGTCGTGCTCGACTGGGGATTGACGGAGATGGTGTTGTCGATCGGCGTGGTGCCGGTCGGGATCGCGAATACCCGCGACTTCCGCCGAAATTTTACGGCGTGCGATGTGCCTGCGTCGGTGGTGGATCTCGGCCTGATGTTCCAGCCGAACATGGAATTGCTGTTCGCATTGAAGCCTGACCTGATCGTTATCTCGCCGGCTCATGCGACGTTGAAGGCGGCGCTCGAACGCGTTGCGCCAACCATCACGCTCGGGCGATATCGGTCGAGTGACAGGCCCTATTCCGCGGCACGTGCAGAGACGCTCCAGCTTGCCAGGTTGCTGGGCTGCGAGCCGCGCGCCCAAGCGCTTCTCACGCAAGCGGACACGGCGCTCGCCCACGCGCGTACGACGCTCGCCGCGTTGCCAAGGATGGGGAAAAAGCCGCTCTACATGGTGAATTTCATCGATGAGTCGCATGTGCGTGTGTTCGGCCCGGACAGCTTCTACGGCGAATTGATGACGACGCTAGGACTCCACAACGCGGTCCATTCCGGCGCCTTCTCCACCACCGGCTTCGATGCGCTGGGCAGCGTGCCCGACGCGACCTTGCTCTACATGAAGCCGCTCGCGTCTTCCGTTTCGAACATGATGAAAACCAGCCCTTTGTGGCATGCGATGCCGTTCATGAACGAGGGCCGCATGATGGGCTTGCCGCGTGTTCCTCCCGATGGCTGCGTCCTTTCCGCGATGCTCTATGCACGCGTGCTCGTCGATGTCTTCGAGCAGGCCGGCGCCCAGCAGGAGCACGCATGAAAAGCGTTGTGACTGCCTCCGTAGTTCCCTCACGACGCTGGCCGCTCCTGCCGGTTTGCCTGGTGATCGTACTCGCCGTTTTGTTGTCGCTGCACAGGCTGGACGAGCGCTTGCCGGCGTCGTTGTGGTGGCAAGCGCTGGTGGCTCCATCGCCGACGGATCTGCGGCAACTGCTTGTGCATTACGGCGACCTGCCGCGCATCGCGGTCGCGTGGCTGTGCGGCGCGGCGCTCGGACTTGCTGGCGTGGCAACCCAGCAAGTGCTGCGCAATCCGCTCGCCGAACCGATGACGCTCGGCATCTTCTCCGGCTCCTATCTGGGGCTCTCGATAGCGACGGTCTATGCTCCCTTCTTGCTGGTGTCCGGCCGCGACGGCGTCGCGCTGGCCGGCGGCGCAGTGGCACTGGCGATTGTTTTTGCGCTGGCCGCGCGACGCGGCATCTCGCCGCTTGCGCTGATACTCGGCGGCATGATCGTCAACCTGTGTTGCGGCGCGCTGAGTTTCGCGCTCGCGATTTCGCACTATGACCTGTTGAGCGCGCTGATGATCTGGGGCGGCGGCTCGCTTGGCCAGCACGACTGGAGCGTCGCGTTGGCACTGCTCGTGCGGCTCGTGCCGTGCGTCGCGTTGCTGATGCTGTGCATGCGCCCCATGGCCGTATTCGATCTGGGCGACACCGTTGCCAGCAGCCTGGGCGTGTCGTTGCGATTGACGCGCGGCGCAGCGCTGTTCCTGACCTTGCTCGTGACGGCATTCGTCGTGAGCGCGGTGGGCGTCATCGGCTTTATCGGACTGGCTGCACCAACGCTTGCGCGTCTTGCCGGCGCGCGCCGTCTGCGTGACCGGATGCTGTGGTCGCCTTTGTTCGGCGCGGCGCTTTTGTGGCTGGCGGATCAGATCGCGCAGGAATTCGCGGGACGTTTCGGAACCACAATTCCGACCGGCGCGATCACTACGCTGTTAGGCGCGCCGTTGCTGCTGATCATGTTGCGGCGCTTGCGCGGACGGCCCGACCTCACCCATGCGCCCGCGATCCAGTCGGAGCCGTTGTCATCGCGCGCGTTCGCTTTGACGGCGGTCGTCTGCGTGGTTGTGTTGCTCGTGACTATCGGCTTGTCGCTGTGCGTGGGACGGGGTCTGGCAGGCTGGCATGTCAGTCGCCCGGACGAGGTCGCTGTGTTGCTGTTCCTGCGCTTGCCGCATGTGATTGCAGCGATGGGCGTGGGCGTGCTGCTCGCGCTGGCAGGCGGTATCGTCCAGCGCATGACCGGTAATCCGATGGCAAGCCCCGACCTGCTCGGCATCACTGCAGGCGGCGCGATGGGACTCACCGGCGCGCTCTTCCTGACAGCAAATCCCGGGTTGCCGACGTTCCTTGTCTGGTGCGCGTGCGGGTCGGTGATCACGCTGGGCGCGCTGTTGATCTTTGCACGCAAATCCTCTTATGCACCCGACACGCTGATCCTTGCCGGTGTGACGATCAGCGCCGTGTTCCAGGCAGTGTCGACCATTGCCGTTGCCAGCGATGACCCTCGCGTGATCGTCCTCTACAACCTGCTCGCCGGGTCGACGTATAACGTCAGCGCTGGCGCGGCGGGTGTCGTTGCGGTGGTCGCGTTTGCCGCGCTTTGCACAGTGCCATTCTGCCGCCGCTGGCTTGAAATCCTGCCCTTGGGCGCGGCCGTGTCGCGTGGCTTGGGCGTCAACATTAGCGTCGCGCGTTTTGCGCTGCTGCTGCTGAGTGCGCTGTTGACGGCGGCGGCAACGCTCGTGATCGGACCGCTGTCATTTATCGGCCTCATGGCGCCGCACATGACACGCATGCTCGGTATCCGTCGCGCTGTGCCGCTGCTGTTCATTTCGGCGTTGCTCGGTGCGGCGCTGATGGTTGCATCCGACTGGCTTGGCCGCTGGGTCCTGTTTCCGCAGGAGATGCCGGCGGGCGTGATGGCGACGCTGCTTGGCGGCATGTACCTGATTGTCACGATGTTCAAGCGCAGTCCACGTGATGCGGCGGGCTCATGAGGGCGGCGTCATGACTCCGGCGTCATGACGCTCGCTTTCAACTAATACCCTTACGCCGGCGTTATCAGTGGATTTCAACAAATGCAAATGATTCGCATTTAATTGACTTCACTTGCCGAATTAATTATTCTGTGACGCGGTCGGGCCGTGCCTGGATCGTCCGCGGGCCGGCCATTTTCACGCGCGGGATCGAAGTTTTCCCTCGTTGCCCCACAAGGAGTTTCATGTCGCTGTTTTTGTATCTCGTCCGCAATTCACGCTGGGTGCTGGCTGTCGCGGTGGTGGCGAGCCTCGTTAGCGGGTTCGGCAACGCGGCGCTCATCGCACTGATCAACCAGGCATTGGGGGCGTCGAATACGAAGCTCGTCGAACTCGGCTGGCAATTCCTGATTGTGGGCGTCGTGGTGCTCGGCACACGAACGCTTTCGCAAACGCTGTTCATGCAGCTCGGCCAGCGCGCCAAGGCAACGCTGCGCATGCGAACCATCCGGCGCATTGCCGACGCGTCATATCAGCACCTGGAAAAGCAGGGCGCGTCTAAGGCGCTCACCGTGCTGACACAGGACCTGGATACGATCGTCGTGCTGTTCTTGAGCCTGCCCGCGCTCGCGATGCACGGCGCGGTGATCGTGGGTTGCCTCGCGTATCTCGGCTACTTGTCGTGGCAGATCCTGCTTTTCGCTGTCTTGACCATCTTCATCGGCTCGCTTGGTTTTCATATTGCGAACACGAAAGCGCTGTTTCATTTGCGCGGGTCGCGTCGCAAGGAAGACGATCTCGTCAAGCATTTCCGCGCGCTCTTCGATGGCGCCAAAGAACTCAAGCTGCATCGTGAGCGCAAGAATGCGTTCGTCACGGACACGCTGGCAACGAACGTGGAAGCAGTACGCGTTCAGCGCACGCGCGGGTACATCTTGTACTCGGCGGCCGCGAGCTGGGGCAGCTTCATCCTGTTTGCGTTTATTGGCATTACGCTGTTCGTACTCGCGCGCATGTTTCCGGTGAGCACCCACGTGATGTCCGGCTACGCCATGATCTTCCTGTACATGATCATGCCGATTGAAGGCTTGCTGTCCGCCATCCCGAACGTCAGTTCGGCGAAGGTTGCACTGGAGCGCATTGAACAGGTCAATGCCGACTTGCCGCTCGAAGATACCTTGCACGAAGCGCCGGCCAAGTCGTTCGACAGCATTGTGTTCGACAAGGTCACTCACCGATACTTCCGCGAAAAAGAAAACGAAGTCTTTACGCTGGGCCCTATCGACCTGACGTTCAAGCCGGGCGAACTGATCTACCTGATCGGCGGTAACGGCAGCGGCAAGACGACGCTCGCGAAAATGCTGGTGGGACTTTACGCGCCCGAAGGCGGGCAGATCCTGCTCAACGGCAAGCCGGTCGATGAAGCGCACCGCGATATTTATCGACAGCATTTTTCGGTGGTCTTCAATGATTTCTTCCTGTTCGACACGCTGCTCGGCATGAAGGTGGAAGGCCTCGACGCGCACGCGAAGTCGCTGCTCGAACATCTGCAACTCGATCACAAGGTCACGGTCAAGGACGGCGCATTTTCGACGACCGACTTGTCGCAAGGTCAGCGCAAGCGTCTTGCGTTGCTGGTCACGTATCTGGAAGACCGGCCGTTTTATGTCTTCGATGAATGGGCTGCCGACCAGGACCCAACCTTTAAGGAAGTGTTCTACAAGCAGTTGCTGCCGGAGCTTCAGGCCAAGGGCAAGACCATCGTGGTCATTACGCACGACGACCGTTATTACCATCTTGCCGATCGTTATATCAAGCTCGACTACGGTCAGGTGGTTGAACTGGGGCGCGGCGCGGACCTGCGCGTCGATCATCCGAACGCGATTCATCCGCAAGCTCATGTGAGCGCGTCGTTGCCGGTTGCATCGGCATAACCCGCATGAACGCCAATCCTGCCTTTATCGACCTGGACGCAGAGCGTGAGTCCTCTCGTGAACCTGATCGAGAGTCCATGTATTCGCTCGATGAGGTCTCGTTCAGTATTGGCGAGCGGGTGCTGCTCCATCCGCTGTCGCTGGAGTTGCCCAAGCACCGCGTATGCGGGCTCATCGGGCATAACGGTTCCGGTAAATCCACGCTGCTGAAGCTGCTCGCACGACAGCAAGCGCCGGGCAGCGGCACGCTGCGATTCGCGGGCAAGCCGCTTGCAGAATGGGAAGGCCGCGCGTTCGCCCGCAAGGTCGCATACCTGCCGCAACAACCGCCCGCCGCCGACGGCATGACGGTGCGGGAACTCGTCGCATTGGGGCGATATCCGTGGCACGGCGCGCTCGGACGCTTTAGCGCACAAGATAGCGCGAAGGTGGAAGAGGCCCTGCGGCTGACCGATGTCGAACGCTTTGCGCATCGCACGGTAGACAGCCTCTCTGGCGGAGAGCGCCAGCGCGTGTGGATCGCCATGCTCGTCGCGCAGGACAGTGAATGCCTGCTGCTCGATGAACCCATTTCGGCGCTCGACATTGCACATCAGATCGAGGTCCTGCAACTGGTGAGGACCTTGAGCGTCGAGCGCGGACTTGGCGTGGTCGTGGTGCTGCACGACGTCAACATGGCCGCGCGTTTCTGCGACGATCTCCTGGCGCTCAAAGGCGGCCGGCTGCTTGCATCGGGCACTCCCGCCGAGCTGATGCACGCCGAGACACTGGGCGCAATTTATGGTATTCCAATGGGTACGGTCCCGCATCCTCACGGCGGTTCGCCCATCAGTTTTGCCCATTGATTCAAGGTTTAATCCCATGAAGCAATTTGTCAGGTTCGCGGCGGCGCTTGTGTTCGCCGCAGTCACGTTGAGCGGCTGCGTGCACGCCCCCCGAAACCTGGCGAGTGCGGAAACGCCCTTTAGCGTCGAGATACGCCGTACGCAAGACGGTATTCCGCATATCAAGGCCGACAATTGGGCGAGTCTTGGTTATGGCTATGGTTACGTGCAGGCGCAAGACAACCTCTGCACGCTGGCAGATGGCTTCATCACGTTTCGCGGCGAGCGCTCGGCGAATTTCGGTGCCGATGCGCGGCCGCCAACGGCCGCTTCCTTCGGTCAGCCGCGCAATCTGGAAGCCGATTTCTTCTTTCGTTTCGTCGATGACGCCGGCGCTGTCGAGCGATACAGATCCGCCCAGTCCGAGCCAATTCGCGACTTGATCGACGGGTATGTGGCGGGCTATAACCGCTACGTCGGCGAGTTGGATGCGGGAAACACGGGCGGGGCGAACGCGGCGTGCAAAGGCAAGCCGTGGGTCGGAAAGATCACGTCCGACGATATGATCAGGCGGCTCGTAGCCGCTAATCTCGCGGGCGGCGCTGTACGGTTTTTACCGCAGATAGCTCGCGCGCAACCGCCAGTGAAACCGGCAGCGGCGCACGCCGTGCAGACAGGCGCCATCGATCTTGCGCCCTCGCAACTCGACATAGGCGGCCACCGGGGTATTGGCAGTAATGCACTTGCGTTCGGCGCGCCGGTCACGCAGGAAGGCCGCAGCATTCTCTTCGGCAATCCGCACTGGTTCTGGCGCGGGCCTGATCGTTTCTATGAAGCACAGCTGACCATCCCCGGCGAATTAAACGTAGCGGGTGCGTCGTTCCTTGGCGTGCCACTCGTGATGATCGGCTTTAACAACGACATCGCGTGGACGCATACCGTGTCGAGCGCGCGACGCTTCGGTATTTTCCAGTTGTCGCTCGATCCCGCCGACCCCACGCACTATTTCTACGATGGCGTCAGCGAGCCGATGACAGCCGTGCCCGTCACGGTCGAGACTCGCAACGCCGACGGCAGCCTGACACCGATCACGCGCACACTGTATCGCTCGCGGTTTGGTCCGCTTGTAGATCTGTCGTCAATGTCGCCCGCGCTTGCATGGAATGCACAACACGCGTTTGCATTGCGCGACGTGAATACCGACAACACGCGCGCCTTCGAAAATTTCCTGGCTTGGGATCAAGCGCGTTCCCTCGATGATTTCATCGCGATCCAGAAGCGCTTCGCTGCGACGCCTTGGGTGAATACCCTGGCGATCGGCCGTGACGACCCGCGTGTGTGGTTCGCCGATCTCGGCCCTGTGCCAGATGTGCCTGATTCGCTGGCGGCAGCTTGCACGACGCCGCTTGGCCGTGCGTTCGATGCAAAGGCGCCTGGCGTCCCGTTTCTCGATGGCTCGAAGAGTGCCTGTGAATGGCGCGTGGAAGCATCGAGCGTGCAAGCAGGGGCGTTGCCGCTCTCCGAGATGGCGAGCATGGCGCGCGGCGATTATGTGGGCAACTTCAACGGCAGTTACTGGCTGACCAACGCCAATGCACCAACAACGGGTTATCCGCAAGTGGCCGGGATTACCGGCACCGAACAATCGTTGCGCACGCGGTTTGGCCACATGCTCGCGGCCGAGTTACAGGCGCAGAAGGGCGGCGTGACGCGGCTTGCGCTGGAGACGACGGCGCTGGATAGCCGGTCGATGTCGGAACAATTGTTCCGCAAGCCTATTCTCGACGCGGTCTGTGCTGATGAATCGGCTCCAGTGGTTTCGGTGGTTTCAACCACCAAAGGCGTCCCAAGCGCCAAGCCGCAAACGGTTGATCTAGGGCCTGCGTGCAAGGTACTTCGTGAGTGGGACGGTACTGCCAACACCAATGCGCGAGGCGCTAATCTCTGGGACGAATTCTGGCGTCGCCTTAACGGACCCGTGCTTGCCCATTTCTACCGCGTGCCCTTCGATCCGGCTGCGCCGCTTGCGACGCCGCGTGGGCTCGACGCATCCAATCCCGCGCTTAAACCTGCTCTTCAGCAGGCGCTCGGCGGCGCGGTGCTAGCCATGCTGCGCTATGGTTTTGCGCTTGATTCCACGCGCGGCGAACTGCTGCATGCGGACCGGAATGGTGCGCGTGTGCCGCTTTTTGGCGGTTGCGATGAAGCGGGTTATTTCACGGTGATGTGCGCGCAGCATCCCGTCGATGCAGACGGTTACGCGGTCGATCGTAGCGGCCACGGCGCGAGCTACTTGCAGGTGGTGTCGTTTGACGCGAGCGGCGTGCAAGCGGACACCATGCTTGCGCATTCGGAATCCGATGACCCCGCCTCGCCCCATTTCGGCGATGCAACCCGGCGCTTCGCCGGCAAGCAATGGCTGCGTTTCCCGTTCACTGAAGAAGCCATTGCTGCTGATCCGGCAATGACGACTGTCACGTTGCAAGCGCCAAGATAGAAGGTGCACGTAAGCCGGATTTGGCGGCCTGTGCTATGTTCGAGCGACTTTCATTTTCAACAGCCGTGATCTGCCGGTCATGGCGTACACATCGCCATCATGTCCTTCACCGTTCAACAGTCCACCGGTTCAAAAGCGGGGCAATACGACGAGCTTATCGCTCAGGCACGCTCGCTTCTCAGTGACGAACCCGATCGCATTGCCAATGCCGCCAACTTTTCGGCGTTGGTGTATCACTCGCTTCCCGACCTGAACTGGAGCGGCTTTTATTTCTTCGATGGCGCTGAACTTGTCGTGGGTCCATTTCAAGGCAAACCGGCGTGCGTTCGCATCGCGTTGGGTAAGGGCGTGTGCGGCACGGCCGCGCAAACCCGGCTGACGCAGGTGGTGCAGGACGTTCATGAGTTTCCCGGACACATTGCGTGCGATTCGGCTTCGCAATCCGAGATTGTCGTGCCGTTGGTCACCAAGGACGGAAGTCTTGTTGGCGTATGGGATGTGGACAGTCCTTCAGTTGCTCGCTTCGACGCGGACGATGCCAAAGGAATGGAAGCGCTGTGCCGGGTGTTCATGGAGTTGGCGTGGGAGCGGACGTCGGCTTGAAAGCGGTTGCGTGCCTGTCATTTCCCTACGACAAACCTTTGAAGGTCGGCCCGCACTGAGTGAGCCTTGAGCCATTCGAGGGGGATTTGCCATAGCGATGTTTCGAATCGGCTATGGAAAAACGCGAAGTGGCCGATCTCGCGATGCCCGATCGCTCCCGGCGGAATTCGCAGATGGGTGTTCGGGCTGTTCTTGAAATAAGCAAGCAAACGTTCGATGGCCGATGCCGTTCCAAATTCGTCATCGGTTACGCTGAGCGCGAGCGTTGGTGCATGCAGAGCGGCGAACCCCTCGACCAGTTTGGCGCGTTCCGCCTCCGTCAGGGCGTGTGGGCCGCGCCGGAACGCATCTTCGAACCTGGGTTGCGGCGCGATCCAGTCACGCACGACGCCGCGCGGTGTGTCTTCCATCCAGCCGAGTCTGCCACCGGGAAAATAGCCGAGTGCCGCTGTGAGCAAGGGCATGATGGCGTGCCATTTGATCAGCATGCCGAATCGTTTGTGGTTGGCGTAGTCGCGCCAATGGGCGAATTGTGCGCCCATGGTAAAGACGCGATCGACGAGGTGATTCGACGGAGCGAGGCCCACCAAGACCCCGCCTATGCTGTGGGCTACTACTTGTACAGGTTGGTTAGGAAACGTGCGCGATGCCATCTGCAATACCGCTTCGAAATCGAGGCGACCCCAGTCGAGCCATCCGGCGTTCAAGTTGCGAAGTGATGCTGGGCGCGAGCCGCCGATGCCTCGATAATCGTAGGTGATGACGTCGAAGCCGTTCGTGTGGAGGAATGCGGCGAAGCGTGAGTAGTAGCTGCATCGGACCGATGTGGCCGGGTTGATGATGACCACGGGGCGGGGTGGGTTTGTGGCGGGGTCGTTGTTTTGGCGCCATAGATGGCCTTTTAGGACATAACCGTCTTCAGCATGTATCGTGATTTGGGTCGGATCGGTCGTCGTTTGCATTCGGCTGGTTCTGGAGTTAGCGGTCTGGTTCATTGCCGGGTTGCTGCTTTCCAGGTATTCGCGGGTTTTATTCTTGCTGT
>NZ_CAXUPU020000038.1:0-69722 GCF_964252755.1 Caballeronia sp. LjRoot29
TACCGATATTCGAACTATCATGGCGCCTTCGAAGCTTCTTTCCGGTTCATCGCAAGCTGCGCAGGACGCCGTGTCCCGCTATGAGGTGTCGGAGCAGATCGGGCATCTTCTGCGCAAGGCTTATCAGCGTCATCTCGCCATCTTCAGCCAGACCATCGACGACCCTCAACTGACCGCCGTGCAGTTTGCGGTATTGAGCGCCAGCCGAAGGCTCGGGCCGTCTTCAATGAGCGACCTGGGTAAGGCCACTGCAATAGATGCGGCCACGGTACGCGGCATAATTGAGCGTCTGAGGGTACGTGAACTCATTGAGCTGCAAACCAATCCGGACGACCGCAGGAAGGTGAAGGTGCAACTGACGCGGGCGGGTGAAAGTCTGGTCGAACAGATCACGCCCACCGCCTTGCATATCAGCGAGCTAACCATGAGTGAGCTCAACGAAGCGGAGCGCGTGGCCGTGCTCTATTTGCTGCGCAAGCTTAGCGCGCCCGATGCCGATTAAGCGCGATTCGTATTCGACGGCTACGCTTATTAATTAGTCGCTTCGTCTGGTGCACTCTATTCGCTGCTTCTTCGCATTGCACCAATAGCGGGACCGTCGCACCGGAAAAGAGATTATGGCGTGTACGCTGATTTTATAAGGTGCAACACAACGAGCGTCCCTGCCCGACTGTCAGCTTGGCGTCAGCTATAAAGACCCGATAAAACAAGGGTCAAACGCAGTCGTACCTAGTACAAGTCTCTAGCTATAAAGTGGGCATGGTGATTGCATAGAAGACTAGAATTAGAGTGTGTACATTTGTATCGCCAGGCAGAGATGGCGCTTGAAAAAAGCAGCCTTGCCGGCGTGAACACCTTGATGAATCCCGAGCTATAGAGGCGTCGATGCTTTCGAATCTGGCTGTGCAACTCATCAACGGACTAGCGGACGCCTGCGCCATGTTTCTGGTCGCGTCCGGTTTGTCGTTGATCTTCGGCGTGACGCGAATCGTCAACTTCGCGCACGGCTCGTTCTATATGCTTGGCGTGTATGTGGCCTATAGCATCGCTAGCCGCTTTGGTTCGACCGTCGCGGGTTTCTGGCTTTCGATGCTGGCAGCAGCGCTCATTGTTGCCGTGCTCGGTGCACTGGTTGAGGTCATTGTGCTCCGGCGCATTTATCAGGCGCCCGAGTTATTCCATCTGCTGGCGACCTTTGCGCTAGTGCTGATTTTTCGCGACGCCGCCTTATATATCTGGGGCCCGGAAGACCTGTTCGGACCGCGCGCTCCGCTGCTCGGCGGCGCAGTGAATTTGCTGGGCCACGCGCTGCCTACCTATGACATTGCGTTGATCGTGATCGGTCCCGTAGTGCTTGCCATCCTCTGGTTCGGTCTGACTAAAACACGCTGGGGCACGCTCGTGCGTGCGGCGACCGGTGACCGCGAAATGCTCGGCGCGCTCGGTATCAATCAGGCCTGGTTATTTACGGGCGTGTTTTTTATCGGCGCATTTCTCGCGGGTCTTGGTGGCGCGCTGCAGGTGCCGCGCATGTCGGCGAACCTGTCGCTTGATATCGATACGATCGGCAACGCGTTCGTCGTCGTGGTGGTCGGCGGAATGGGCTCGATTCCCGGCGCGTTCGTCGCAGCATTGTTGATCGCGGAGATCAAGGCGCTATGCATTGGCCTGGGCGATGTAACCATTGGCGGCGTGGTGTTTTCGCTGAGCAAGTTCACGCTGGTGGCCGAGTTCGTGGTGATGGCGATTGTGCTGGTCGTGCGGCCGTGGGGCTTGCTCGGTCGCGCGCAAGCGGCGGTTCGAACCATGGCGGTCGCGGAAACACCGCTGCGTCTCGCCGATACCCGCCTGAAGATATTCGCCGGCGTCGTACTCGCCGTGCTTGTGCTCGCGCCGCTACTTTCGGGCGTGTTTCCCTACATGCCCGTGTTGCTTGTCGAGATCCTGATCGCGGTCCTGTTTGCAACGAGCCTGCATTTCATTATGGGTCCGGGCGGCATGCATTCGTTCGGCCATGCCGCGTATTTCGGTTTGGGTGCTTATGGCGCGGCGTTATTCCTGAAAGTCCTGAACTTGCCCATGGAAGCGGCGCTCGTGCTCGGCCCTTTGCTTGCGGGTGTCGGGGCGATCGTGTTCGGATGGTTTTGCGTGCGTCTGTCGGGCGTCTATCTCGCGATGTTGACGTTGGCCTTTGCGCAGATCGTCTGGTCGATCGTGTTCCAGTGGGACGCGGTGACCGGCGGCAGCAACGGCATTCTCAACTTGTGGCCATCAACCTGGCTTAGCTCGACGGTGGCGTATTACTACGTGACCCTGGTATTCGCGGTCCTGGGCGTCTGGCTCTTGAGACGCATGTTGTTCTCGCCGCTCGGTTATGCCATGCGCGCCTCGCGTGATTCAACGCTGCGTGCCGAAGCAATTGGTATCGACGTAAAGCGTGTGCAGTGGGTGGCGTTCATCATCGCGTCATTGTTCTGCGGCCTCGCGGGATCGTTGTTTGCGTTCTCCAAGGGATCGATCTCGCCGGAAGTGATCAGCGTCGGGCGCTCGGTCGACGGCCTCGTGATGGTGCTCCTGGGCGGCTTGCAGACGCTCACCGGCCCGATCGTCGGCGCGGCCGTTTTCACGTGGCTTCAGGATACGGTCGCGCGTCAGACGGACTACTGGGAGGCGCTGCTCGGTGCGGCCATCCTCGTGCTGGTGATCGCGTTCCCGCAGGGGATTGTGGGGTTCGTACGGGACAAGTTTGGATCGCATAAAAATTCCGATGGCGGCGTGGCTTCTCCGCCCGCTTCACAGTCTGCCTCACAGCCCGCTTCGCAATCTGCCAAGGAGGCCCTGTGACCCTTCTACGCGTCTCCCATCTTGCGAAATCGTTCGGCGGCGTCAAAGCGGTTGACGATGTTTCCTTCGACCTGAACGCGGGCCAGTTGCTCGCGTTGATTGGTCCGAACGGCGCGGGCAAGTCGACCTGCTTCAACATGCTCAACGGGCAATTGAGGCCGAGTTCCGGCTCCATCCTGTTCGACGGCCACGAGATTGCGGGCAAGCGTCCGCGCGATATCTGGCGACTCGGCGTTGGCCGCACCTTCCAGATTGCCGCCACGTTCAACTCGATGACCGTGATCGAAAACGTGCAGATGGCGCTCGTTTCGCGGGACCACCAGCTATTCAACTTATGGAAGCCAGCGTCGTCTATTCACGCCGATGAAGCCATCGCGTTGCTCGAACAAGTCGGCATGGCGGCGCATGCAAAACGCGCGTGCGGCGTGCTGGCTTATGGCGATGTAAAGCGCGTCGAGCTGGCCATTGCGCTCGCCAATAAGCCGAAGCTGTTGCTGATGGATGAACCGACCGCGGGCATGGCGCCGAAGGAACGCAACGACTTGATGGCGCTGACCAAGCAACTGGTGGTTGATCACAAGCTCGGCGTGCTGTTCACCGAGCACAGCATGGATGTAGTGTTTGCCTACGCCGACAAACTGATCGTGCTCGCTCGCGGCAAGCTGATTGGCGAGGGCGATGCGGAAACCGTCCGCAACGATCCGCGTGTGCGCGAAGTGTATTTCGGCACGGGGAAATCATTCACGCCGCGCGCATCGCTTTCGCCACTTTCGGCAGACGGAGTCGCCTGATGAACACATCGACTCAAGACAAGAGCATGCTTAAAGTCTCCGGTCTGAACGCGTTCTATGGCCGCGCGCAGATCCTGTACGACGTTGAACTCGAAGTGGGCCGCGGCGAAGTCGTTGCGCTGATGGGCCGCAACGGCGCGGGCAAATCGACCACGATGAAAGCGCTGATGGGCATGTTGCCATCGCGGCAAGGAGCGATCAATTTTTGCGGGCACGACATAGCGAAGTTGCCGCCGTATCGTATTGCGCGGCTCGGCATGGGCTTCGTGCCAGAAGACCGGCGCGTGTTCGGCGATCTGACCGTCATGGAAAATCTCGATACCGGCCGCCAGCCGCCGCGCGACGATGCACCCCGCTGGACGCCAGAAAAGCTGTTCCGCCTGTTCCCGAATCTTGGCGAGATGCCGAATCGTCCGGGCAGCCAGATGAGCGGCGGCGAGCAGCAAATGCTGACCGTGTCGCGTACGCTGATGGGGAACCCCACGCTGGTCCTGCTCGATGAACCGTCGGAAGGCGTGGCGCCGATCATCGTTGAGCAGATGGCGAACATGATTCTTGAGTTAAAGCGCGAAGGGTTGTCCATCCTGTTGTCCGAGCAGAACATGCATTTCGCTGAACTCGTCAGCGACCGCGCCTACGTGCTTGAAAAAGGGCAGATACGGTTTAGCGGCACGATAGATGAACTCGCCCGCGACGAAGCGGTGCGGCGAGCGTATCTAAGTGTCTAAGCGCGAACAGGAAAAGTAAAGATCGACCAAGGGTATTCTTCAATCAGCCTTAGCCATGTCACTTAGCATTTAACTTAGCCGCTTTATCCGGAGAGAAAAACTATGACCACGCGTGTCGGATCGTTGCTGCGCTTAACCGCCTTCATGGTTGCGCCCTTGGCCACCGCTTTGGTGTCGGCCGGCGCTGCCGCCCAGACCATCAAGATTGGCGAGATCAACAGTTATAAAGCGCAGCCTGCGTTCCTTGGACCGTATAAGAATGGCTGGAACATGGCGCTCGACGAGGTCAACGCGGCGGGTGGTATCGACGGCAAGAAGCTCGAAGTCATCTCGCGCGACGACAACGGCAATCCGGGCGATACGGTTCGCGTGGCTCAGGAACTGGTCACGGGCGAACAGGTCTCGTTGTTGTTCGGGGGCTTCCTGTCGAACACCGGATTGGCGCTCGCCGACTATGCGAAGCAACGCAAGGTTTTCTTCCTCGCGGCTGAACCGCTGACGGACAAGATCGTCTGGGAGGACGGCAACAAGTACACATATCGGCTGCGTCCGTCGACCTATATGCAGGTCGCGATGCTCGTACCCGAAGCCGCCAAGCTGCACAAGAAACGCTGGGCGGTCGTCTATCCGAACTACGAATACGGTCAGTCCGCCGTGGCGACGTTCAAGCGTTTGCTGAAGGCGGCGCAGCCTGACGTCGAGTTCGTTGCGGATCAGGCGGCACCGCTTGGCAAGCTGGATGCCGGCGCGGTCACGCAAGCGCTCGCGGACGCAAAACCCGATGCAATCTTTAATGTTGAGTTCGCGGCAGACCTTGGAAAATTTGTGCGTGAGGGCAATACGCGTGGCTTGTTCAAGGACCGGCCGGTGGTGTCGTTGCTGACAGGCGAGCCTGAATACCTCGATCCGCTCGGGTCCGAAGCGCCGGTCGGCTGGATCGTGACGGGGTATCCGTGGTACTCGATCGATACCCCGGCTAACCGCAAGTTCGTCGCGGCCTATGAGACCAAGTATCACGACTATCCGCGGGTGGGATCGGTGGTGGGTTATTCGGCCTTGATGTCGATCGCCGATGGTTTGAAGAAGGCGAAGTCAACCGATCCCGACAAACTTGCGGCGGCGTTCAAGGGCCTGAAGGTTGAGACGCCGTTTGGTCCTATCATGTATCGCGCGCAGGACAACCAGTCGACGATGGGCGCGTATGTCGGCACGACGGCGTTGAAGGACGGCAAGGGCATCATGACGAACTATAGGTACATCGATGGCGCGAGTGTCCAGCCTTCGGATGCTGAGGTAGCGAAACTGAGGGCGGCGGATTAAGGTGATGGATTGAGGGTTAGCGTTTGAAAGTGTAAAAGTGAGAGGGCGGCCCGCGGAAGCGGGCCGTTTGCGTTGGTGTCTATGGCGAAGGACTTTGTTTCGAACGTTACTGGCATCGAGCAGCTCGGTTGATGCAAGGTGCAAAGAGCTTGACCAACTGCAGAATCAGTCTATGATGTACATATCATGGTCATGTACATAGGGAATAAGAATGGCTGCTGCAACGGAACGCATTGTCGTCCAAGTGACGCCGGTTCAGAAACGTGCGATTGCGAGCACCGCCAAGCGTCTCGGGCTCAACGTGAGTGAGTTGATGCGCCAAGCGGCGCAGGGCTTCACTCCGTCAGACGATGAGGAGGATATCACCGCGCTGATCTGGCGCGTGAATGCGTCCTCGCAGGAAGCGAATGACGCACTCGATGATGCGTTGTCATTTGTCGCGGAGTCGAACAAGCGCATCGCTGCAATGATGGGAGGTAAGGGGTAATGGGTGTGACCGACAAGGTGTGGGATGCGCTTACGACCGTAATCAAAATGAATGACAAGGTGGTGTCGCTGGCCGGAACGGTGAAGGAGCAACAGCTAAAGATCGAGGGGCTGACCGAGCGCGTAATTCGTCTTGAGGCGACTCTGGAACTGTTGATGCGTACGGGCACTGGCACGAAAAAGCTGTCGCGCTAACTGGAAGCAAATTAGGAATTTCGAATATGAGGAACAATGGCATCTGCAACAGTGACATCTAAAGGCAGGTGCGATTCCTCTGGCCGTACGCGACCAACTCGGGTTGAGTGCAGGGACCGCATCGAATTCATCTTCAACGGAGGAACTGGGCACTATGAAATCGTTCCCGCAATTCGCTCAGTGACCGCGCTCAAAGGAAGTGTCCGCAAGCTTGCGAAGCCGGCATCGATTGAGGACATTAACTCGGCGATCGGAGAGCAGTGAGCAGTGAGCAGGGAACGTCGGCTCGATAACCAGTCCTTAAACAGTTAAGGTTGTCGCTGGTGAAGTGGTGCCGATATGAGCTGGCGCATGCATTATCTGCAGGAAATCACCCGCGCAACCCACCCCTTACGGACTAAGCTTCGAAATTTTCTGGCCTTGGATTCCCACCCCGGCCATCAGCCCTTGCTGACCATAAATGAACGCATAGACGTCCGATTGCAGCGTGGTCGATGTCAATGATCCCGCCGCGCCGGTATCCACGACAACCACGCTCGGACCCGCACCGATCGACCATCCGCCGCTGGTCTGCAAATAGTTGATTGCGGAATCGGTCGTGAGAAACATGGCTTCCTGAAACGATTGCGCGCCTGCCTGCAGCCCATACGAAACGGACGTTGCGTTGTAGTAGCCCATCACTTTGCCATCCGAGCCAAACATCACGCCATTTCCCTCCTCGGCCCCGACGATCAAACCCGCCTTGAGTATCTCCGGAAATACGAGCACCGCCTTTGCACGGGACTGTAGCAACTTCGCATTCGGCGTGGTGACGTACAAATGTTGAAGCGCTGCGCGCGCCTTTGCTTCCAGGTCCGGGTCGACCGCGTTGGACGGCGGTATTTGCGAAGTCGAGCAGGAGGTTACAAGCAGCAACAGCAGGTTAGCCAGGACGAGTCTGATGCATTTGGTCATGAGTTCAACTCCGCTCGCAGATCGGTTGTATCGGGCGGGATAACTTGAGTAGATAAAAAGCCATCTGCCGTTATTTGAAACAATTAAATTTTTAATGTTCGTAGTTCAAGTATTTATGAAAGTGGTGGCAATGCAGACGGTTATAAACATATGTGAAGGCGACTCGCGCATTTATCGCGAAAATCATCCGCGACCATGATTTCATGGGGCGCAAGAGGACCTTGACGATCGGTGAGTTCACCTGGGAACGGTTTGGCCGGTATCGTGCTTATAAAGTCGAGCGTCTAATGGAGTGGGAGCTTATATCAAGCATTGGCGTTTGGCAAAGAATCGAATATTAAATAAATAATGGATTTAATATTGCAATTCGTTTCAGTGTTTCTATTTTTATATATCGAATAGTTCAACCGAAAAATTGGCCCGAACCTCGTCGCCGGCGTTCAATCCACCCAAGCCAGGACGCAAGAGCACGCCGCCGGAAAAGAAGTCATAGAGAAACTTGTTGGAACCGAATGTGTTTTCTTGTTGGACCGAAGTATCCGTTCTTCGTGACACTGTTCCTATTACGAATCCACCTTCGCTAAAGAACAGTTGATGAGGGCATCACGACCGCAAGACAGGAGCGCGTCGCGAGTCCCGGATTCGCTCCGTGCATCGGTTCAAGGCCACTGACGGCGGCGCGATCGCGGCGATGTCGTCGAACTCGATCTTCACGATCCAGTGCTCGGACGCACTGTGAAAGATCAATACTCGGTGGCATCGTTGCCGACGATTGCCTGACTCTTACTGGATATCATCATGACGCGCTTCGCTCCCAAGACACCGCTCGCCGATCTCGCCGCCATGCTCGACGCAGGCACCACGACCTCTCGCGAACTCACCGAAACCGCGCTGGAGCGCATTGCTGCCGATGGCGGCAACGGTGGCAACGCGTTCTGCTTTGTTGACGTCGATGGCGCTCGCCGACAGGCCGATGCCCTCGATGCATTGCGCCGCGCCGGCACGCGTCTTTCGCCATTGGCCGGTGTGCCGGTATCGATAAAAGATCTCTTCAATGTACAAGGCCAGCCGACCCGCGCCGGTTCCCGCGTTCTCGCCGATGCTGCGCCCGCTCGCAACGATGCACCCGCGGTCGCCCGGCTAAGGCGCGCTGGGGCAGTGCTGATCGGGCGCACGAACATGAGCGAGTTTGCATTTTCGGGGCTGGGTCTCAACCCTCACTACGGCACGCCTGCATCGCCGTGGCGCCGCAACGAACGACATGTGGCGGGCGGATCATCGTCGGGAGCGGCAGCCTCCGTGACCGACGGTTTGGCGGCAGCGGGCCTTGGCAGCGACACGGGCGGATCACTGCGGATTCCCGCTGCGTTTTGCGGGCTCACGGGTTTTAAACCGAGCGCAGGACGTGTGCCGACTGAAGGCGTTGTACCGCTGTCGCCTACGCTCGATGTCGTCGGCGCGATTGCGTCGAGTGTCGCGTGCTGCGCGATGATGGATGGCGTGCTCTCTGGGGTGTCTTTCGATGCAAGCAGGCCGCTTGCGGGCGCGCGGTTCGCCGTGTTGCGCAACTATGTGATGGATGGTATTGAGCCGGAAATCGCACGAACTTATGAAGCGGCGTTGGACAAGCTTGCTCGCGCCGGCGCCTTGCTCACCGAGGTCCGTTTCGCGCCGCTCGATTCGCTGCCTGCGATCAATACGTTCGGCTTCTCGCCCATCGAAGCGTTTGCCGCTCATCGCTCGCGGCTGGGCACTCACGCGGATGCGTACGACCGGCGCGTGCTGGCTCGGATCAGACTTGGCGAGGCGGCATCGGCGGCGGATTACATCGATCTGCTCGCGGCCCGGCGCATGACCATCGCGGCCGCTCGGCAGTTCTTCGCCGGTTTCGATGCATTCGTCATGCCGACCGTGCCCATCGCGCCGCCTGCCATTGCCGCGCTCGAAGCCGATGACGCCGTGTTTGCCGCAGCCAACGCGCTGGTGCTGCGCAATCCAAGCGTGGTGAATTTCCTCGATGGTTGCGCGGTGTCAGTGCCTTGCCATCGGGACGGAGATGCGCCGGTGGGATTCAGTATCGGTGGATTTCACGGGCAGGATGAAGCGATTCTTGCGCTGGCGGGTGCGGTGGAAACTGCGCTGGGGGTTTGAGAGGCGGCCTTGCTCCGTTCATAACGAAGCAAGGGAACAAGTCCCAACCAAATCAACACGTTGCTGCAACTCCCCAGGACTTGTCCACAGCCTTGCCAACAAAAGCTGTGGATAAGGCGATCCGGGACGCACAAGTCTCACCAACATCCGGGCTTTTTCGCCCGTTTCACCCACCTCTGTGCTCCAAAATTCCCTATAAGAAAGATCCGATTTCATCGAAACCGTTGTTTTCAGATCCGGCTGATGGTTGGTTTTAACCTGTCTGGTTCGTCTGACGCTATTTTGTTGCTCGTCAAAAAATAGCATTACAAACGAGTCCAGATGAACAAGAATAAATATCGACTGGTATTCAGTCGACTGAGAAACATGCTGATTGCCGTCGAGGAAACCGCCACGGCGACAGGTAAGGAAGCAGGACAGACTTCAGTACGCAACAAAGAATCACAGGGTTTGATTTTTACGCTGCGGCAGATCGTTTTCTCGGCGCTCGCATTACTTGGCGCGCTGCCTTCGTGGTCAAGTGCGCAGATCATATCGGGAGGTGCCAACGCACCGTCCGTCATTCAGACGCAAAACGGTCTGGATCAGGTGAACATCAACCGGCCATCGGGCGCCGGCGTCTCGATGAATACCTACAACAGGTTCGACGTGCAGCCCAAGGGCGCCATCCTGAATAACTCGCCGGCCATCGTGCAGACGCAGCAGGCGGGTTTGATTAACGGCAATCCGAATTTTGGGCCCGGGCAGTCTGCGCGCGTGATCGTCAATCAGGTCAACAGCAGCGCGGCGAGCCAGATCAATGGGCGTGTCGAAGTCGCGGGGCGACGCGCCGAAGTGGTGATTGCGAACGGCTCGGGCATCAGCGTGAACGGCGGCGGTTTCATCAACACGTCGCGTGCGATCCTCACGACCGGCACGCCGAACTTTGCCGCCGATGGCTCGCTTTCAGGTCTCAACGTGACGGGCGGCAACATCAGCATTCAGGGCGCGGGACTGAACGCAGGCGATACCGATCAGGTCGATCTGCTCGCGCGCGCCGTGCAGGCGAACGCGGCGATCTATGCAAAAAACCTGAACGTCGTGACGGGTGCGAACAGCATAGATTACGGCACGCTCAATGCGACGTCGATTGCAGGCACAGGTGCGGCACCGGGCGTGTCTATCGATGTGAGCAATCTCGGTGGCATGTACGCAAACCGCATCGTGCTGGTGGGCACCGAGAATGGTGTGGGCGTGTCGAACAAGGGCGTGCTTGCGGCGCAGGCAGGCGACCTGACGCTCACTACGCAGGGCAAACTGGTGCTCGCCGGACAGACCAACGCGAGCGCCAACCTTAACGTGTCTGCGCGCGACGGCATCGATAACAGCGGCACGACTTACGCGCAGCAGAACGTCTCCGCAAATACCATCGGAGTCTTAACTAATAATGGCGTGCTGGCCGCGCAGCAAAACACCAAGGTCAATGCGGCAACCGTGGCATCGAATGGGACGCTTGGTGCGGGCGTGAACAGCGACGGCACGATTGCCAATGCGGGCGACCTGTCGGTGATCGCCAGTGGCGCGCTCACCGCAACCGGGCAAAACGAAGGCGGCGGTAACACGACCATCCGTGGTGCGTCGGTGAATCTGGCCGGTAGCAATACCTCGGCGATCGGCACGCTGGCGCTTGCTGCAATCAACGGCGACCTGAACGTGTCGAGGGCGAATACGACCGCAGGCGGCGCGCTTATCGCGAATGCAGAGGGCACACTCGTCAACGACAGCGGCAAGATGTCGGGCGGGTTGGTTCAGGTGACAGCGGCGAGCATATCGAACCGTAGTGGTCAGATCATTTCAGGCGGTGCGCTTGACGCGACGGCAGCAGGTGACTTGGTAAATCAAGGCGGTACGATGCAGGCCGCAGGCGCGATGACGCTCGACGCCGGTTCGCTGGATAACACAGCCGGGCGTATGGTCTCGCTCAATGGCGACGGGCTGAACATCGCCGCACGCGGCACGCTAAACAATGGGACGACTGGCACCATCGGCACGAACGGCGCGCTGAATCTCAACGCGGGCACACTCGCGAATCAAGGGCAACTCAGTGCTGCGGGCGAAGCATGCCCAAGCACATTCTGTCGGAGGAGGAAGCGGAGCGCGTGCTGAATGTAGCGGACGTAACGAGCGCGCTGGGAATACGGGACCGGGCGATTCTGGAGACGTTTTACAGCACGGGGATTCGGCGCACGGAGATGATCAATTTGCAGGTTCACGATATCGACGCGGACCGTGGGACGTTGATGGTGCGCCAGGGCAAAGGCAGTCGTGACCGGTTGATTCCGATAGGGGATCGGGCGCTTGCGTGGATCGCCAAATACCTCAATGAGGTGCGCCACAAGATCGTGTTGGCCGACGATCAGGGGACGCTGTTTCTGGTGGTGACGGGCGATGCGTTCAGCCCCCGCAGTCTTGGGCTGATGGTGGCCGATTACATCAAACGATCGGGGGTGAACAAAAGCGGCTCGTGTCACCTGTTCCGGCACACGATGGCCACGCTGATGCTTGAGAACGGGGCCGATGTGAGGTTCGTTCAGGTGATGCTCGGGCACGCGCAATTGACGAGCACGCAGGTGTATACGCAGGTGGCGATCCGGGCGTTGAAGGAGATTCACACGGCCACGCATCCGGCACGGCTGGAGCGACGGGAGGACGTGAAGAAGATCGAGGACAGCATGCCGAACCGGTTGTTGAAACGGGTGTATGGCAAGGAAAAGCAATCGTGAAGGTGGCTCGCTTCTCTTTAGCTGCCATCGATGCGCGATGTAAGCCGACACGCTCGACGAAGTGAGAGACGACAACAAGCGATGTTAGAACAACGAACAGTCAACGACGCATCCAGAAGAACGATTCAAGGCGTACAGGCATCGTGTGCGGGCCTGGCGGCCCGAAGGCCAAGTAACAAACGGTCCAGCGGCCTTGCGGCCGGGGAACGAGGCCGGGGGTAAATTGGCCGTTGGCCAATTGAACATAACGCTTGGAAATTAGCGCTGCCTGGCGGGTAGGCGCTGCGCGCTGGCCCGCCAGACATCGCCAATTTGCGTTATGTCTGGCGCCCCCGGCCGAGCTACGCGCTCACGCGCTTGAGGAAGTCAGGGCCGCGCTGCGGCCAATCCGAAGTGTCACGCAAGAACCCAGTCATGCAAGGCGCTTCGCGCATGAGGCAAACGGGGGCCGCGTCGCGGCCAGTTGGCGTACGGAAACACCCACCTACCCGCGCTTCGCGAGCATGCAAAACGGGGGCCGCGTTGCGGCTAGGAAGTGAACAACGAGAAAGTCAAAGGCAACACGTCCAGCCGTTACTGCGTAACGGAAAACCCACCGATACGAACCGTCAAAGACCAAAGCGGCTTACATGCGGTGCAAGCCTAAAACCCGTCTTGCACCGCATGGCCTAGCGTCGAGAACCTTGTGGCCGTCAAGGCCAAGCCCTGCGGGCGCTGACGCGGCCTTGACGGGTTCAGTGCTGGCTAAGTGCGCTGCCCTCACGCGAATGTGGCGCGGTGGCTTGCAAGCGCCCTGTTCCGCACGGTTTGCCGTCGCACTGCGTGCGCCGTCAAACCGCGCGGGATTACGTTGCTTCGGCGTGCGATGTTTATGGGATGGGCGAACGTGAACTTCTGGCAAACTTGCGCCCCAAGGACAAAACCGCGTCGGGGAAAAATCTTGCAAGCTCAGGAGTGTGTCAGGCGAAATCGGGTTGCAAGTGGTTGTTGCGTCAGGGGAAAACCTGTTTCGATAACGGTGGGCGTGTCGGGGGCGTGTGTTCGGTTTAACCGGCAACTTCATCCTGAAGAGAAGAAGGCGATTGCGGACAAAGCGGGTAACGACAAAACCGAACAGGACAAACTGACGAAAGCGGCGTGCCTTGCGGTGAAGTGCTGGGCAGAATATGCGCCGGGTAGCGATCAGTACACCGCAAATTACGTGAGCCAGCTTGAAGCGTCGCAACTCGGGCCGGAACTGACGTGGGTGAATCAACAGAAGGAAGCGGGATTGTTCGCCTATACGCCGGTACAGAAAATTGGCGATGCGATTCAGAGTGATCCGTTGGGCGTGGCGAAGGACGCGGGCAAGATCGCGACGGGTGGTTTGACTGTCAGGACTGGCGCAGGTCTTTGCGCAACCGGCCTTGGCTGTGCGTTAGGCGGTGGGGGGATGGTGGCCTTCGGATTAAGTGATGTGACCGAAGGTGCGGATGGGCTGTACAACCGCTATAACGGGATTAATGCTTCGGGAATCAATCCATTACGATATGAATTTAATCAAGTAACTCCGGCGTGGGGTAATGCTCTATACGATAGTGCAAATCTTGCGTTCTCAATTCTTGCACTGAGGGCTCCCGTCCCGCTGAAGATGGGGACGGCGGATGGTCTGAACCGTCCCGGCTCCATGTTCGATGTGACTGTGCCGCGCTTCAACAACAATACGTTGATTCCGTTCATTAACCAAGCAGTACCTTATGGTGTGACACAAGGAATCTTGTTGTATGGAGTCGGTTCAAAAGGGGCCACGGTCATCAATGATATCGGCACCTCCGGGAGCAAGAATTGAACTGGCGAAGATTGTATGCGGCAGCTCAGATCTGGTTCGTGGTTTGCCTAATGTCTGTGGCGAGCTCTTGCTTTTATGCGGTAATAGTTATTGGAATATGTCGCAAGGTGTTCGAGTTGCCGGAGAACCTGGCTTTGCTGTGGATTGGTCTACCTCTCTTCATCGTTCTCGTGGTCTTGCACATTCGGTTGTTGCCGAAGCCTTTGCGTAAAGCTGGGATGTTGAGCGACGATCCAGAAACGTTTGGCCCGTGGTGCAAATAAAAATCTGAGTCTTAAATAACGAACCCGGCCATGGCCGGGTTCGTTATTTGTGTAGCTTGGTTCATGCCGGCGTGATGATCAGCTTGCCGTCTTCAACGTGAACGCAAACGCGGCTAGGGGCGGTGGCCGAGCCGGTCACGCCGGAAAATGTGGCTGACATAGCCCCCGCCTCTTCCTTAGCTGCCAGTGCTGAGGTGGTCGTGCCGCTCGCGTCTGCCAGGACGACAAGCGCGGCTAAGGAAGAGATGGTATTGGAGGTGAGTGATCCGGCGCCGGTGCCGGAGGTGGCGCCCCCGGTGGTGTTTGGTGACGAGCTGGACGTGAAGGAGATCTCAAGGACATGATGGCTTCGAGCGACGCAGACCCGTCAAAGAAAAACCTATCCGCAGGCACGCCGAGCGTTAGTGATATCCAGATAAGTCGAGTGACGACACAATGAAAATTCGAAAGAGGCTGGCGGCGCTGCCGCTCACAGCCCTGGTATCGCTCGCATCGAACGCACAACACGCACCAACGCCAGCCGACGAAGCCGCAGCAGCCCGTGCCAACACCGAGCAGAACCAGCAAATCCAGCAGCAACGCGACGCACAGCAGCGTGATGCAACCGTGCAAGCGCCGGCGGTCCGCTCCACCCTGCCAACGTTCGAAGGTTTCCCGCTCTTGCCAAAGGAAGAACCGTGCTTTCGCATCGCTACGTTCGCGCTCGATGTGCCCGCAACGCTATCGGATGCCGTGCGCAGTAAGGGCGCTTCGGCGCTATCGCTCGACCCATTCGCCTTCGCGCGCGAATGGCTCGACTACCACCAGGGTCAATGCATTGGCAAGGCAGGTATCGACATACTCGCGAAGGCGTTGCAGCAAACGATCCTTTCGCGCGGCTACGTGACCACGCGCGTCCTGTTGCCTGAACAGGACCTTTCGAAAGGCACGCTCGCATTCGCCCTCGTCCCCGGCGTCGTGCGACAGATCCGTTTCGCCGATCCCAACACACGCGGCACCTTGAAATCCGCATTCCCCGCCCGCGCCGGCGATCTGCTGGACTTGCGCGATCTTGAGCAGGGTCTGGAGCAGATGAAGCGTGTCGCATCGCAAGACGTGGACATGAAAATCGAACCGACCGATACACCGGCGGAAAGCGATGTCGTCGTGACCGTCAAGCGTTCAAAACCGTTGAGCTTCGTCGCATCCGTCGATAACTCTGGAACGGACGCAACCGGTAAATGGCAGGGTAACGTGAGCCTTGGCATCGACGATCCGCTTGGCCTGAACGACGTGCTCACGCTCGGCGCGAACCAGGACTTATCGTTCGGCAACAAATCGCTCGGCTCGCATGGCTTCAATGGTTCGTACTCCGTTCCATGGGGTTACTGGACGGCGACGCTCTCGGGCAACACCAACACTTACTACCAGCAGATCGCAGGCGTCAACGAAACGTATGTGTCGAGCGGCAATTCGCAGACCGCCGCGCTCAGGCTCGCGCGCGTGCTGAGCCGCAGCCAAAGCGATGTGTTCGGCGTGGAGTTCCAGCTATCCAGACGTTTCGGCGAGAGCTTCATCGCCGACACAACGATCCCGATCCAGGACCGCAACAACACGTTCATCGAAGCGGGTTTGACGGACCGCCATTACTTCGGCGCGGCGCAATTCGACGGCACGCTTGCTTACCGCCAGGGCATTCACGGCTTTGGCGCAACGGGCGACCCCGACCCAGACCTGTATTCCTCCACAGGCGACGGCAGCCCTCGAAAGTATCCAACGTATCTCTACAGGATGCTCGTGCTGGACGGGAACCTTTCGGTGCCGTTCGCTGTTGCTAAACAAACATTCCGCTACGTGACGACGATTCACGCGCAGTTCACCAACGACACGTTGTTCTATCTGGACGATCTGACCATCGGCAGCCGATACACGGTGCGCGGCTTTGACGGTGAAACCATGCTCGCCGCCGAGCGAGGCTTTTACTGGCGCAACGAACTGCAGTGGCCCGTTTTGCAGACAGGACAGACGCTATACGCGGGGATCGACTACGGGCGCGTGTTCGGACCGAATACGGCGTCCCTGGCAGGGACGCAACTGGCGGGTGCCGTGATCGGCATCCGGGGCGGTCTGCCGTCGCGCTTTTTTGGACTCTCTTATGACCTGTTCATCGGTACACCGATTTTCAAACCCAGCGCGTTTCCGACCGCACGCGTAACGGTCGGGGTGCAGGCGACCGCGCAATTCTGAAGAAATGTGTCATGCCCAATCATCCCTGCAAGCGCCGTGGCCAGCTGCGAGACAGCAAACCGGCGCCGCAGCGCTGTTAGTCGCAGGGCGTGATTTGTCCACAGCCTTGCCAACAATTTCTGTGGATATCTTCTCAGCTAAAACAACTCATGCTGACCAGACATCAACGCCTGGAAGTCGCTTTGCAGAAGCGGCAAGATAGCATCGGCGATAGGCTGCAACTGCTTCGTCAAATAGTGATCGTAGTCAATCGCAGCCCGCAAGGTTTCAAGCGGTTCCGGTCCCGCGCTGGTCATCACATAGCTGATCCAGCCGCCACGTTGATACTGCAACGGCCGCCCACGCTCGCGGTTGAATTCATCGGCCATGCGAGCCGCACGCACATGCGGCGGCACGTTGCGCTCATAAGCATCCAGCGGCCGGCGAAGGCGTTTTCTATACACAAGCAGTTCGTCAAATTCGCCGCTTAGCGTACGACGCACATAGTCGCGTACATAATCCTGATACGGTTCACCCTTGAATATCCGCAAATAGAGTTCGCGCTGGAACTGCTGCGCGAGCGGCGTCCAGTCGCTGCGAACTGTTTCAAGTCCCTTGTAGACCACTTCTTCGCTACCATCAGGCAGCATGCTAAGACCTGCATAACGCTTCTTGCTGCCTTCTTCCGCGCCGCGAATGGTGGGCATGAAAAACCGCTTATAGTGCCGTTCGAGTTGCAACTCCAGCGCGCTCTCCAGACCGAAGCGTTCCCGCACATGATCCCGCCACCACGCATTCACATGCTCGACGAGCAGCCCGCCAATCCGCGCCGCTTCTTCCTCGGTGCGAGCGTGCTTCAGCCACACGAACGTTGAATCCGTATCGCCATAAATCACTTCATATCCTTCAGCTTCAATCAGCGCACGCGTCTTGCGCATGATTTCATGACCGCGCATGGTGATCGACGACGCAAGGCGAGGGTCGAAGAAGCGGCATCCCGTTGAACCCAATACGCCATAAAACGCGTTCATGATGATCTTCAAAGCTTGCGAGAGGGGCTTGTTGTGCTCGCGCTTCGCTTCCTCGCGTCCTTTCCAGACCTGATCAACGATGGCCGGCAAACTGTGGCGCGTGCGTGAGAATCGCGCGCCGAGAAAACCCGGTACGGAGTGCTGATCATCAGGATGTTTTAATCCATCCACCAGCCCGACGGGATCAATCAGGAAGGTACGAATGATGGATGGATACAGGCTTTTATAGTCGAGCACCAGCACGGAATCATAAAGACCGGGGCGTGAATTCATCACGAATCCGCCGGGGCTTGCCGCGCCGGCGACATCGCCGAGATTCGGTGCGACGAAACCTTGTCGATGCATCCGCGGCATATACAAGTGCGTAAAAGCGGCCACCGATCCGCCGCTTCGATCAGCGGGCAGACCCGTGACCGTGGCGCGTTCGAGCAAAAACGGCAGCAGCTCCGTCTTCGCAAAGACCCGCGTCACCAGCTCGCAATCCTTCAGGTTGTAGCGCGCGAGAGCGGGCTTGTCCTCATCGAAGCGACGCTGGATTTCGTCCATCCGCTGGTACGGGTTATCGATGGCCTTACCTTCGCCGAGCACGGTCTGCGCGACATACTCGAGGCTGAATGAAGGGAAGCTCCATGTTGCCGACCTGAGCGCTTCAATGCCATCGATCAGCAATCGTCCCGCTGCACCCGCGAAGAAATGGTTTTGAGTGATCCCATGCTGACGCCATTCCATCACGCTCCCGCCGCGACCCAGCCGCAGCGGAATCTGGTAAAGCTGCGAGTGTTCCTGCAATACGCGCAGATCGAACTGAACCAGGTTCCAGCCGATGATCGCATCGGGATCATGCCGCTCAAGCCACTCGTTGAGTTTCTCCAGCAGGAGAGGGCGGCTTTCGCAGTATTCAAGCTTGAAGTCGATGCCGCTGCTATCGCCATTGGGTGGTCCCAGCATATAAACCTGACGCTCGCCGCAGCCTTCGAGCGCGATGGAATATAGCTCCGTCTTGGCACTGGTTTCTATGTCGAGCGACACCAGTTTCAATGTCGGCCGATAACCCGATGCGGGTTTCAACTCGCTGTTCAGAAGCGGCCCGTCATCATGAGACTGGCCGGTGAACAAGACGGGCGCCGTGATGAAGCGCTCCATCATGTAGCGGTCCGGCGGAAAAACATCGGCTTCGTACACGTCGACGCCGCCCTGCTTCAGGCGCCTCTCCATCCCCGTCAATTGTCGATACTGCTTGCAGTACAGGCCCAAGACCGGTCGATGGCTGAAATCAACCAGATCCAGCGGGCGCAATTCCACCTGCTTCTCGCGCTGCAAAACGGTTTCGGCGCGCGCCCGTTGTTCGGCCGGAATGAACGCGACCGAATCCTGCGGGCGCAGCCGCAGGTGACGGGGACCGTCGTCCGTCGCCAGCCAGAAGTCGACCTCGGTTCCATCGGCGGTGTCCCGCCAATGGCGGGTCAGGATAAAACCTTGTTGATGCTCAGCCAGATACCCACCTTGAAAAATGTCCTTTCCAAGGATTTTAGTGGGTACGCGAGTTCCGTGTGAGGTCGTCTGTTTACGCAGCGCTGGCCGACCTCGTCCGCTCAGGCGGCCACCGCGCTGGCCTTCTCCACCGAGTACCGGTTAGCAGGCCGCGCAAGGCCCAGATTCGCGCGCAGCGTGCTGCCCTCATACTCCGTGCGAAACAGTCCGCGGCGGCGCAATTCCGGCAACACGAGTTCGATGAAATCCGTCAGGCTGCCCGGCAAAACCGCGGGCATGATGTTGTAGCCGTCGGCGCCATAGTTGACGAAGCGTTCTTCGAGTTGATCCGCGATCTGCCCGGGCGTGCCGGCCACTTGCCAATGTCCGCGTGCGCCCGCCACGCGCAGATAAAGCTGTCGAATCGTCAGGTTTTCACGCCGTGCCAATTCAAGCGTAAGCAGCTGACGGCTCTTGCTCGCGTTCGTTTCCGGCAGCTCGGGAATCGGGCCATCGAGTGGATAACCTGACAAGTCGAAACCGCCCGTCAGACCCGAGACCAGCGCTAGGCCCACCGCCGGATCAATCAGCGATTGCAGATGCTCGAACTTCTCGCGAGCCTCGCTTTCCGTGCGCCCGACAATGGGCATGACGCCCGGCATGATCTTCAGTTCATCCGGATGACGTCCATGCTGTTTGAGGCGGCTTTTGACATCGGCGTAAAAATCGATCGCGTCCTGAAGCGTTTGCTGCGCCGTGAAGATAACCTCGGCGGTACGGGCGGCCAGTGCGCGGCCCGCTTCCGATGAACCCGCTTGCACGACCACCGGCTGACCCTGCGGCGATCGTGCAACGTTCAACGGACCTTTGACCTGGAAAAATCGTCCCTTGTGATCGACGACATGACGCTTGGCGGGATCGAAGAAACGGCCTTGCTCTTTGTCGCGCAGGAATGCATCGTCCTCCCAACTATCCCAGAGATGGTCGACAACTTCCGCGAACTCGGTTGCCCGTTCATAGCGCTCGCCATGATCAAAATGCTTGTCGCGATTGAAGTTCTTCGCTTCGTGCTCGTTCGATGAAGTCACGAGGTTCCATCCCGCCCGGCCGCCGCTGATATGGTCGAGCGACGCGAACTTGCGGGCGATGTGATACGGCTCGTTGAAACTCGTCGATGCGGTCCCGACCAGACCGATGTTCTCAGTCAAGGCGGCTAGTGCCGACAGCAATGTAATGGGCTCGAACTGAGCGATATAGCTATGCGCCGTGCGGCTCAGGAAGTCGAGGTTATCGCCTCGTGTGCCTACGCCATCGGCGAGAAACAGAAGATCGAATTTCGCTGCTTGCGCCGCTTGAGCAAGCTGCACGTAGTGCCGGAAATTGACGCCGGCGTCCGCCTGGGCATCAGGGTGCCGCCACGCGGCAATGTGGTGTCCCGCGGGATAAAGAAAAGCGCCTAGGCGCAGTTGTCCGGTTCGCTTGGCCATGGTGTGTGGGGTCAGGTTGCTTCGTGAAGGGGGAAAGCGTCAGGCACTTTTGCGCCATAAGCGCTGGTTGTCGGGACGCGCCAAACCAAGATGCTCGCGCAACGTCGTGCCTTCGTAGCTTGTGCGAAAGATGCCGCGCTGGCGAAGGATTGGAACCACGCCGTCGGCGAAGTCCTGCAAGCCACCCGGCAAGGTATCGGGCATGAGGTTGAAGCCATCGGCGGCACCCGCTTTGAACCAGCGTTCGATGTCGTCAGCGATCTGCTCGGGCGTTCCCACGATCACGCGATGTCCCCCGCCTCCGGCAAGCGCCCGGATAAGCTGGCGCACGGTGTAGCCGTGCTGCCGCGCTTGTGCCAGCGTGGCGTGAAAGAACGTATGGTTGCCGTTGCCCTGGCCGGGCAAGCTCAGGTTGTCGGGCAGTTGTTCGTCCAGTTTGAGGCGATCCGGCGTGACGCCGAGGGTGCCGGCCAGCCGGGTGACGCTATAGCTCCACGGGATCAGGTCGACGAGTTCATCCCGTCGACGCAATGCTTCGGACTCCGTGGCGCCGATGATCGTCGTGAGTCCCGCCAGTACCTTTACGGCGTCAGGACCGCGTCCATACGCCGCCGCCCGCGCCTTCAGATCGCGCCCATAGGCTAGAGATTCGTCGAACGATTGTGAGGCCGAGAACACCGCCTCGGCATGGCGCGCCGCGAGCTCGCGGCCATCGCCGGACGCGCCGGCTTGCACCAGCACCGGATGTCCTTGCGGTGAACGCGGCACGTTCAACGGACCTTGCACGGAGAAATGCGTGCCTCGATGCTGGACGGGATGAACCCGGTCGGTATCGACGAATAGTCCGCTCGTTTTATCGCCGATGATCGCGCCGTCCTCCCAGCTATCCCAGAGCGCCTTCACGACGCTGGTGAATTCTGCGGCACGGGCGTAGCGCTCGGCATGATCGGGGACCGTATCGCGCCCGAAATTGCGCGCCGAGCCCAGGTCTGCAGTGGTCACCACGTTCCAGCCGGCACGCCCGCCGCTGACGTGGTCGAGCGTGGCGAAACGTCGCGCGATGTTGTACGGCTCGTTGTAACTCGTGGAGGCCGTGCCGATTACGCCGATATGCGATGTCGCCGCGGCGATGCTGGCAAGCAGGATGGTCGGCTCGAGCGCGGTGATCGGGCGAAAGTCGATCTGGTCGGCGATCGAGGCGTTGTCCGCGAGGAAAACAGCGTCGAAACCGGCCGCCTCTGCAATTTGCGCGACCCGCATGTAGTGACGAACGTCGATGAACGCCTGAGGGTCAGCATCGGCCAGCCGCCACGCGGACGGAACGAAACCCGAATGCAGGATGTTGACGTTGAGGTGAAGTTGTCGTGGCGGAGTGTTGAGAGGTTGGGTCATCTTGCTCTAGCGCTTAATAACTGACATTAGTTAACTCTGGATTCTTGACCGGGCAGCCACGCAAAGCGACGAATAAATCCGCTGATCGATATATGTCAGAGCACTAAAGCAATCGAGAACGAGCCTTGAGAAACCCGGTAAGTGCATATGGTTAGCACCTATCGTTCGTTGTCGGCGGATTGACGCGGCACTTATCCTCATCGTTCGTACCCGTTCAAATTGTGGAGAAGTGAATGACGACGTCAGCACCGGCGGACGCTGCGCTTTACGCGCGTTTCGCGGAGATATTCGAGCACATCGGTAAAGGGACCATAGAACGTGAGCAGGGCCGTGAACTCGCTCGCGATGCTGTCCAGAGTTTGAAAGACAGCGGCTTTACTGCATTGAGAGTCCCGCGCGAATATGGCGGCAGCGGCGTTTCCTTGCCGCAGTATTTCCGTCTCCTGACGCGTCTGGGCGAAGCCGATTCGAACCTGCCGCAAATCATTCGCGCGCATTCCGGTTTTATCGAACAGCAACTTGAAACTGGCGATGACGCAACGCGTGAGCGCTGGCTGGGCCGTATTGCGAAAGGCGAGACGATTGGCGCGGCTACGTCGGAGCGCACCGGCTCCACGCACAACAGCGTGACCCTTGCGCCGGATGCCGATGCCGGCTTTGTCCTGCTGAACGGCGAGAAGTATTACAGCACGGGTACGCTTTATTCGGAATGGATCAACGTGGCCGCGCACGATGCGCAGACCGATCTCCACGTGCTGGTCCGAAGCGATGCGCCGGGTGTGGCGCGCACCGACGACTGGGACGGGTTCGGCCAGCGTCTGACCGCTAGCGGTACAACGCGTTTTGACAACGTACGCGTGCCTGTCGATCAGATTTTGTCGCGCTACAAAGCCTCTGAACCGCGCCGCAATTCCCTGCTGACCGCGTTCTATCAGACCGTGCATCTGGCGACGCTCGCCGGCATTGCGCGCGCGGTATTGCGCGATGGCGTCGCGTTCGTTCAGGGCCGTACGCGCACGTTCGGCGTAGCGGGGCAGTCGAGCCCGCGCGACAATCCGCTGGTGCATCGCGTAGTGGGGCGCCTCGCGAGTCTGGCGTATTCGGCTGAAGCGCTGGTCGAGTCGGTCGCAGCGGCGCTTGAGCGGGTGCATCGGGCGCGTATTGCGGGCGTGGCGACGACGGAAGATTACATTGCCGTCGATATCCAGGCTTATCAGGCACAGCAAATCGTACTCGAGCAAGTGCTCGAAGCCGCCACGCTGCTATTCGAAGTGGGCGGAGCGTCGGCGACGAGCGAGGCGCGCCGGCTCGATCGCCACTGGCGCAATGCACGCGTGATTGCCTCGCATAATCCGGCGATCCAGCGTGAGGCAGCAGTCGGCAATTACCATTTGAATGGGACGGCGCCCGAGGAACGATTCAGTCTTTCTCATTCCGCTGCCGATACAGCCGCTGCCGCTTTTAAATCAAACGCGGTGCATGGAGGGAAATCGGCGGTACAGGACGATGCATTCGCCAGGACTGGCAGATAAGACAGAGCGAATGGAGATCGAGGCCGTCAGGCGTCGATTACCATTGACGCGTTACGTGTAATGACACGCACAAACTTACTACGGGGCGCGGCCATGGATGACCGCGCCCCGGCATCATCCGCGTGACGGATGAAAACCGGCCGCCGTGACGGCCGGATCAAACTTATGCCGGCACGATATTCGATGCCTGCTTGCCCTTGGGCCCTTGCTTTACCTCAAACGTTACCTTCTGATTTTCTTGAAGGCTTTTGAAGCCTTCTGCCTTGATTTCCGAAAAGTGTGCGAACAGATCTTCGCCGCCGTCATCGGGTGTGATGAAGCCGAAGCCTTTTGCATCGTTGAACCATTTGACCGTACCGGTTGCCATGAGCGTATCCAAAATTTAGAGCTAACGAGTGAGAATAAAACCAGAGCGCCGAGCCGCGTCGCATTGCATTGTTGTGACAAGACTTCTCTAAGTCCATGAGCGCGTCCGTAACAAAAATCGCTGCGGCGCTATGCGCTTTTGGAATTATGGCGAATCAATTGTACGCCGTGCCAATAATTATTGAAGATTTCCAAACCGGAAAAGCTGCATTGCATACAAGTTAGGAAATGCAGTCGCTCAACTGGGGGGCGCCAGCCCAAATAATGGGCGCTGGAAGCGCTATTTATTGCTTACGCAGTGTTTGTCTGGACATCGGGAATCTCCCAATTGGCCGGATGTGCGGTGCCGGATATGGCGGAAATGCACTTAAGGAATACGTAATCCCGTTCATTCAGCTGCGGGTAAATTGAGCGCGTTCGTCTGGAAGTAATTTTATCCGGCAGGAATTCGGCCGCAGCGCCACGCTCGGACGACTTTACCGAAACAGTGGGCCATATCAGTGTAATTACGTCTGCTTGCCGTAGCTAAAAACGCAATTGCTCTGCGTTATCAAGCGGCTTGCGGACTCGTGAGCTTGGTCGGTTAGGGCATCTTGACGCCGGACCAGGGCATCGGCCACGATAGCTCACGTCAGCGAAGCCGGTCATGCTTATGCACCACGAAAACCCCGCTTCCAAACCATCTGCGGATAAGGGGTTGTTGTGAATCGCAAGGAAAAGACGAGTCTTACGGAAGCAAGGGAGCATTACGCCAGATCCATGGCAGCCGCGAGCAAGTCCGATGATCCGAGGCTCGAGCGCGTGTTCGAACTCGTGCCTCGTGAGGTATTCCTGCCGCCGGGTCCGTGGAAGCTTATGATCAGCAACGAGTACGTCGAGACTCCCAGCGCCGACCCCGTCCATCTCTACCAGAATGCCCTGGTCGCGCTCGATGCATCCAAGGGAATCAATAACGGCGAGCCATTCCTTCACGCTGCATGGCTCGGCGCGGTTGCGCCGCAACGGGGCGACGTGGTGTGCCATATCGGCGCGGGTTCCGGTTATTACACCGCGATCCTCTCCGTGCTCGCGCTCCCTGGCGGTCGGGTAGAGGCGTTCGAAATCGATCCGGATCTGGCCGAAAAGGCCCGCAAGAACTTGCGCGCATTCGAGTGCGTGACCGTGACGCAAGGCGACGCGACGAAGTTGCCTTTGCCGGCGTCGGACGTGATTTATGTGAATGCAGGCGTCCTGGCGCCGCCGAGCGCCTGGCTTGCCGCGTTGCGTCCGCAAGGGCGTTTGATCTTCCCTTGGCGACCGTCAGATAACGTGGGACTAACCCTGCTGGTCACTCGGACCGACAGGGGTTTTGAGGCGAAACCGCTCATGAACTCGTGGTTCATCGCTTGCGTTGGCGGGGCAACGACTGCGGATTTGTTCGTGCCACCGCCCGATGTCCACGCGGCATGGTCCGTCAGGTCGGCGTGGCTGACGTCCGAGCGTCTACCGGATGAGACCGCAGTGGTGGCTTACCAGCATGTCTGGTTTTCTTCGGCGGCGTTAGGCTGATCCATCTAGGCATGTAGGCATGTAGGCATGAGCGCGGGTCAACGCGCCGATGTATACGCCAGCAAGCTGCCATCCTTGAGCACCCGTTCGAGATGCCGGGCGATGTCAGGAGCGCCGGTCATTTCGCCGAAGCTTCCGCGTGTCATCGGGCCGAAAGCCAGCAAGCCTGGCGACACGTCGCCCTCTGCATTCCTGAGCTGGCTGCGAAGATCGGTATCGAGTCCGATCCGCACCGCGTCCAGCCGAGCGAGCCCGTTCTCCAGGAGCGACTTCACGAGCGGATTCCGGTCGATATCGCGTGCGGGTCCCGTACAGAAAACAACCGCGTCGAATGAATGCTCTTGATGCGTGCCGCCTGGATATCGCAGCTTGGCGCTGAACCGCTCTGCCGTACGACTGATTCCCACGATACCCGCCGTAATAACGCTCATCTGACCGCGTTCAATCGCCCGCTCAATCGCCGTATGAATTTGCGGCGCGATGCGAAAGCGATGGACGTCCCAGAACGCCAGCAGCCGTTTCACGACGCGGCGTTGTTCGCGAGCGGGCAGCGCGTTCCAGATCCGCGGAAGATCGAAACGCAGGGCGTCGGCGGCGGGTTGCCAGCCGATGCGGGCCTCGTCGCGCGCGATCCTCTGCCTGAGCTTGCGCACGAGTTCACGGGCGCTGGCGGGTGGAGCGGCGTTATCGAGGAAATCGGCGGCATCGGAGAAAAGACCATGCGGCTGGGCGCGTAAACCCCGGCGGGAAATTGCGTTGATGCGTCCGGAATGCCCGCGCTCGATCAGCGTGACGGCCACGTCCGCCATCGTCAGGCCGGTGCCGACCAGCAGCACGGACGCGTCCTGCGGGATCGCTCGCAACGCGTCGGGCGCCCACGGATTGGAGACCAGCCTGGGATCGTGCGAAGCCTGCTCGTCGATGACCCCCGGCGGTTTTGAGGGCGTATGGCCAAAACACAGCGCAACGCGATGCGCGTCCAGACGCGAGCCATCGTCCAGCGTGACCGTATAACCTGATTCCGACTTGCGCACGCCCGTGGCGGTTGCTCGCCGATGCGTCACGCGCACATGCGAGGCGGCCTCGGCCACGACATCGGCCAGGGTCGCGGCGACGTACTCGCCGTATCGCGCGCGCGATACGTAGTAGCTGCCTTGGCCGTCGCTGCTGCCGGCGTCGATTGCGTCGTGCGCCTGGAGCCAGCGCGTGGCATGCGTGGAGTCGCCCGCGAACAGGCTCATCCGGTCTGTTGGTACGTTGATCCGATGCAGCGGCTCAGACGTTCCATAGGCGATGCCCCGGCCGAGTTCCGCCGACGGTTCCACAATAGTGAAGTCGAGATCGACGTCAGCGGGGCAGGCACGAATGGCGTGAATGATGAATGCGATGCCGGTGAAGCCGCCACCGATCACGACGATGTTCAACGGGGTATGTCCGGATGTGTTCAAGAGCGTGCTCATGATGCTGGAGCGTCGAGGATACCTCAGTCAGTAAGCGCGGTGGATGGCGCGTAAAGCTGGAAATTCTCTAAGCATGTGAGGATTGGTGCGATTGAAACCGAGGGCTAAGCGATCCGCTACAAGGCTCGTGACGGCCCAAAAAGACGTTGCCGGCTTGTATCGGATGGCTAATCATTGGCAGGGAGCACACAGCCCGGTTCACTGGCAGCATGAATGACCGACAACACCGTATGGTCAGTTTTACTCCACGCCAGTCCGTCGGAACGATGCGCCCGTATGTTCATCCGGCAGCTTCGCGCCGCGATTGAACAACTTCTCGCGCAGGGTGCCATCGGCGTAAGCGGTCTTGTACACACCGCGTGCCTGCAGCTCGGGAATCACGAGGTCGATAAAGTCCTCGTAACTTTGGGGCGTCACGGTACGCGTCAGATTAAAACCGTCGACGCCGGCTTCGTCCATCCACGATTCCAGCGCATCAGCCACCTGAACCGGATCGCCGACGATAGTCGTGAACCGCCCGCCGAGTTTCAATTGATCGAGCAGGCGCCGCACGGTCCAGCCGGACTGTCCGTCCGTCACGCGTTGCACCGACGACTCTATGCCGCGGCTCTTGTGACCGCCCGGCGGCGCGAGTTCGTCATCCAGATCGAACTTCGAATAATCGATACCGCTGCCCGCCGCAAAGTGCGCCAATCCCGCTTCGGCGCTTGCATAGCTTGCGTACTCGGCGAACTTTTCCTCGGCTTCAGCCGTGGTGCGTCCCACCACCACCGTGACGCCCATGAAGACCTTGAGACTTGCCGGGGCGCGGCCGGCCTCGGCCGCTTGCTTGCGTAATGCATCGACGAGTTTGCGCGTACTTTCCTTGCTCTGACTCGATACGAACACGCACTCGGCATGACGAATCGCAAACGCCTGCCCGCGTCCCGATGAACCCGCCTGGAACAGCACGGGCGTGCGTTGCGGCGAAGGCTCGGACAAGTGATAACCCTCTACGTCGTAGTAGCGGCCGTGATGCTGGACCTTATGGATCTTTTCCGGATTGGCGAACACGCGCGTGCTGCGATCGCGCACGACGGCCTCGTCTTCCCAACTGCCTTCCCAAAGCTTGTACGTGACATCGAGATATTCATCGGCGCGGTCGTAGCGTTCGTCGTGGGCAATCTGCTCGGTGAGACCCATCGCGCGCGCGGCGCTGTCGAGATAACCGGTCACGATGTTCCAGCCGATCCGTCCCTCTGTCAGGTGATCGAGCGTGGAAAAGCGTCGTGCCAGAAGATAGGGGGCTTCGTAAGTGAGGTTCACCGTGACGCCGAAACCAAGATGCTGCGTGACGGCTGCCATGGCGGAAACCAGCATCAGGGGATCGTTGACGGGTAACTGTATGGATTCCTTCAGCGTCAGGTCGACCGACGCCTGATAAACGTCATACGCCCCCACGATATCCGCAATAAAAAGTCCGTCGAACAGTCCGCGTTCAAGCAATTTTGCGAGATCCGTCCAGTATGAAAGCTTTCGGTAATCTTGCGACTGGTCGCGCGGATGCGTCCACAAACCATGGTTGATATGGCCAACACAGTTCATGTTGAACGCGTTCAGGAGGATCTTTTTCTTGCTCATGGGAGTGGCACGCGAAGGGTGGGGCGAGAGAAGGAAAGCGAACGAAGACCACAAAACCGCTTATATGAAGCGGTTTTAGCAGCGTTTCGCCGATAAAGGCAGCGGGAATGGTTGCATGGCTTGGGTGCCTTGCAAACTATTGAATCGGCATTTGCATTCCATATGGAGTCTCGAAGAGCGGTATCTCTGGCGTTGAAGAGGATAAACCGGGAGCAAACCCGAAACAAACCCGCGGTCTATTCGCAAGAAAACGGATTTGCCTCTAACGGGCGCGTCCGGTAAGGTGACGCTTCCACCATGCACTCGCATGGGCAGTGCGTTGTACCCATCTTTGAGAAAACAGAAATGAACAAGCAAGAACTCGTTGACGCCGTGGCGTCCGCCACTGGTACGAGCAAGGCAGCAGCTGCTGAAGCTATCGATGCATTCATCTCGACCGTCACGCAAGCCGTTGTTAGCGGCGACAGCGTTCAGTTCGTCGGTTTCGGCACGTTCAGCACCGGCGCACGCGCCGCGCGCACGGGCCGCAATCCCAAGACTGGCGACACCATCCAGATCGCAGCCGCAAAGACGGTCAAGTTTACCGCTGGCAAAGCGTTCAAAGACCTCGTCAATCAGTAAGATTGACGAACGCGTCCTTGCCGGGTTTGCGTGGGTTTGCGGACAAGGACGCAATCGAGCGGCGCTTATTTTCTTCTGATCTTTTTCCAGTCGTTATCAGAAGAATGCGCCGCGTCGAACCCGCTCAGGAAACGCGCATGCTGCCAAGCACGCCGCGCGCCGCCAGGTTGCGATAGAGCGCACGTACCCCGAACGTCCATGGCGTAATTTCCGTCGATAACCGCACGGTGTTGACGATCGCGCCCAGCGATGGCGTCGAGATAGTCACCACGTCGCCCAGATGATGCGTGAAGCCGCCACCCGGTGTGTCGCGATCCTTGATCGGCGAAAACATGGTGCCGAGAAACAACATGAAACCGTCCGGATACTGATGGTGCGCGCCATGCGTCTGCGCAACCAGGTCCGCCGGATCGCGGCTGATCTCGCGCATGTGGCTGACGCCGTCCAGCACAAAACCATCGTCCGCGCCTTCAATGCGCAGCGACACGCTCGCCTCGCGCACGGTGTCGAGCGTGAACGTGCCGTCGAACAGCCGCACGAACGGGCCGATCGAGCATGAACCGTTGTTGTCCTTCGCCTTGCCGAGCAGCAAAGCGGAGCGGCCTTCGATGTCGCGCAGGTTCACGTCGTTGCCGAGCGTTGCGCCCACTATTTCGCCGGCGCTGTTTACCGCCAGCACGATTTCCGGCTCGGGGTTGTTCCACTTCGACGTCGGATACAAACCCACGTCCGCACCGAATCCAACCGAGGACATAGGTTGTGATTTCGAAAATACTTCGGCATCCGGACCAATTCCAACTTCCATGTATTGCGACCACGCACCGCGGCGCTCGAGTTCAGCCTTCAATTTTGCCGCCGCTTCGGAACCGGGTTTTATCTTCGACAGATCCGCACCGATCAACTCGTTGATCATCGCGCGGGTTTCCTGCGCCTTGCTTGCGTCGCCGCCCGCGTGTTCCTCGATCACACGTTCGAGCAGGCTTACCGCGAACGTCACGCCGCACGCCTTGATCGCCTGCACATCGCACGGCGCCAGCAAATGCACTGCGCCGGGGGACGAATCGAGCGACGCGTTTATCAGCGCATCGACTGAGCCAAGTGACTCCCCTGGAGCGTGGCGCGCGATCTCCACGGCATCGTCGCGATCGAAAAGATCGGCGGTGGTGGCGACTGTCGAAGTGATGTCGACGACTTCGCCGCGCCGCACGACGATCACCGAGGGTCCGTTGACAGGCGCAGGCCGCCAGACGCGGCCGACCAGCAGCGCGTCGTCAAGGTCGGAGGGGAGGTAAGCGTAAGGCATGTTGTGTGTCTCCAGAGATGTCTGAACGGCAGGCGTACGCGTGCCCTAGTGGTTGTGCCGCGATTCGCCGCGCGTCTCGACAATGTTCAGGTAAAGCGTGGCCGGTTCGAGGCATGCGCCGCTGCCTTGCTGTCCGACCATGCTCCGGTAGATCTCTTCCCATGGCGTCATGTTCTTCAGCACGGGCGGCTTCCATGCGGCGCGGCGTTGGGCAAGTTCAGCGTCGGGGATCATCAGGTCGACCTTGCGCGTCTTCAGGTCGATACGGATCTTGTCGCCCGATACCAGCAATGCAAGGCCGCCGCTAACGGCCGCTTCCGGTGACACGTTGAGAATGGACGGACTCGCCGACGTTCCGCTCTGACGGCCATCGCCAAGCGTCGGCAGGGTATCGATACCCCGTTTGAGCAACGCAGCCGGCGGCTGCATGTTCACCACTTCCGCGCCACCTGGGAACCCGACCGGACCACAGTTGCGGATTACGAGAATCGAGCGCTCATCGACGCCGGTTTCCGGGTCTTCAATGCGCGCGTGATAGTCCTCCGGGCCTTCGAACACGACGACCTTGCCCTCGAACACGTCGGGATGGTCCGGGTCGGCGAGGAAGCGCTTGCGGAACGCCTCGTCGATTACGCTGACCTTCATGACGGCGCTATCGAAGAGGTTGCCCGACAGCACGACATATCCGGCCGACTCTTTCAACGGATTCCCATACGCGCGAATCACTTCGCGATCGGGCGTGGGAACAGTGGCCAAGTCCTCGCCCAGCGTACGGCCCGTGACCGTGCGTACGTCTGCGTTCAGGCGGCCCGCACCGAGCAGTTCCTTCATCACAGCCGGCACGCCGCCTGCCCGGTGAAATGCCTCGCCAAGGAAACGTCCGGCGGGCTGGCAGTCAACCAGCAACGGGACTTCGGGACCAAGACGCTGCCAGTCTTCTAGCGTGTGATCGACACCCATGTGACGCGCGATCGCGATCATGTGAATCGGGCAATTCGATGAGGCACCGAGCGCGGCCGCGGCGACCACGGCGTTCTCGAATGCGCCTTGGGTCATGATGTCCGACGGACGCAGATTCTCCGCCACCATGCCGACGATACGCTTGCCGGTCGCATACGCCATCCACCCACGTTCGCGATGCGGCCCGGGAATCGCTGCGCAACCGGGTAGCGACATGCCGAGCGCTTCAGCAAGCGAGTTCATGGAGAGCGCTGTGCCCATGGTGTTGCAATGCCCGACCGAGGGCGCTGAAGAAGCCACCATGTCCATGAAACCGGGGTAGTCGATCTCGCCGGCAGAGAGGCGTTTGCGCGCGTCCCAGATGACCGTGCCGGAGCCCGCAAGCTTGCCGTGATACCAGCCGTCGAGCATGGGTCCGCCCGACAGCACGATGGCGGGAATGTTGACCGTCGCGGCTGCCATCAGGCACGCGGGCGTGGTCTTGTCGCAGCCGGTAGTGAGGACGACGCCGTCGATCGGATAGCCGTGCAGGATTTCAACGAGACCGAGATACGCGAGGTTGCGATCGAGCGCAGCGGTAGGGCGCTTGCCGGTTTCCTGGATCGGGTGAACGGGGAATTCAAGCGGAATGCCTCCGGCGTCGCGGATGCCGTCGCGTACGCGGGTCGCAAGCTCAAGATGATGCCGGTTGCAGGGCGCGAGATCCGAACCCGTTTGCGCGATGCCGATGATCGGCTTGCCTGACTGCAGCTCTTCGCGCGTGATGCCGTAATTCATGTAGCGCTCGAGATAGAGCGCGGTCATGCCGGGATTGGAGGGATCGTCGAACCAGCGGCGGCTGCGCAGACGCGGTGTTGCGGTGTCGTCGGTGGTGTGGGTGGTTTGAGTATGGGTGGGATTCGATGAGGTCATAAGCGTCAATGTCTCAGGTTATTTTTTGGGGACGGCTGGGCGGCTTAGCGCGTGTCAGTGTCTGGTATTGCGTGGATTGCGTGTATTGGGTAAGCAGTTGGATAAGCAGCTTTTCGATTGTCTCGAACGACGTCGGCTATTGCCGTACGGGTTTCTACTACCGCCTTGAATATGTGCGTTTGCAGCATGGCGTTGGATCATTTGAGAATACATCGAGTGTCGCATTGCTGAGGCGGTGTTCGCTTGCGCATGGTCACTCCTCATGCTAAATTGATTCTCATTTGTTACCGGTAACAGTATCAAACGCATACCGGTATGTCCAGAATAAAAGAGACGCGAAGAGCGAGTACCGCCGACGTCAGATTGGACGCAGATGCATAAAAAGGCGCAAGCCCAATAATCAGGAGACAGAAGTGAATTCTCATCCGTCAGCGCTCGCAGGCGATCCGGTACCGTCGGGCAACGAACACGCCGATACCGCAACGCCACCCGTCTCAGCACGCCAGTTGCAACGCGCAACGCTCACCGGTGCGGTGGGCAGTGCGCTCGAATACTACGACTTTGCAATCTACGGTCTCGCGTCCGCGCTCGTCTTCGGTCATATCTTTTTTCCATCGCTTGGCGCGACTGCGGGTTTGATGGCGAGCTTCGCTACTTATGGCGCGGGGTTTCTCGCGCGCCCTTTCGGGGGCTTGTTTTTCGGATCAATCGGTGACCGGAAAGGGCGCAAGTTCGTGCTGCTCGTGACTATTGCGATCATGGGTGCATCGACGACGCTGATCGGCTGCTTGCCGGCCGGGTCGTGGGGCGCGGTGCTGCTCGTCGTGTTGCGGCTCGCACAAGGTTTTGGCGCCGGTGCCGAGCAAGCCGGTGCATCCACGCTGATGGCTGAAGTTTCGCCGATCAAGCGGCGAGGCTTCTTCGCGGCGTTGCCGTTCGTCGGCGTGTTTGCCGGGTTGGCGCTTGCGACGTTCACGTTCAGCACCATGCAAAAACTGCTTGGCGAAGAAGCGATGCTTTCGTGGGGATGGCGTGTGCCGTTTCTCGGTAGCGTCGTATTGATCGGCGTTGCAATCTGGATTCGTCTGCGCTTGCGTGAAAGCCCGGTGTTCGCGAAGCTGGAAGCTTCGCGGGAAGTGATTCGTTCTCCGATGAAAACCGTCATTGCCACCGCGCGCCGGCCTTTGCTTGCCGCCACGCTGATGCGCTTTGCCGAGCAGGGCGGTTCGACCATCTACAACACGATCGTGATTGCGTTCCTCGGCGGTTTTGTCGCCACGAAAATCGGCGTGCCGCGCGGTCAGTTGGCCGCGATCGGTACGACCGGGGCGTTGATTGCGAGCATCGTGAGTATTGTCACCACGCCGATGTTTGGTGCGCTGTCAGACCGCATCGGACGCCTCACGGTTTATCGCGGCGGTGCGATTTTCCTGCTGCTCTGGTCGGTGCCTTCGTGGTGGATGATCAGCACGGGCGATCCGGTCTGGGTCACCGTTTCGATGGTAGGTGGTCTGGCGTTCGGGGCGAACAGCATGCTCGGCGCGCAGTGTGCGCACTTCACCGAGCTCTTCGGCAATCGTTATCGCTATTCAGGCGTGGCGCTTGCGCGCGAACTGGGCGCGGTTTTATCGGGTGGCATTGCGCCTTTGCTTGGTGTCTATCTGATCGGTTTGTCGGGCGGCGCGTTCTGGGTGATGGGCGTCTACATGGCGGTTCTCTGTGTATTGACGCTGGTTGGCACGTTCCTCTCTACCGAGACACGTGAGCGTGATCTGACCTTGCTCAACGACGCCGTGGGCAAGGGCAGCTAGAGCATTCGAGCCACTCTCGCGGTGCAGTCCGCGCCGGCTCGCGCTGTATCATGCGAGCGTTATTCAACGAGACCAGGCGAGTCAATGTCAGAGTTTATGCCGACGATGGCGGACGTCGCGCGCGAGGCCGGCGTGTCGAAAATGACCGTGTCACGCGTGCTGGCCGACCGCGATGTATCCGTCGCCATGCGCGAGCGCGTGCTCGCGGTGATCGAGCAACTGGGGTATGTGCCGGATGCATCGGCGGGGACGCTGTCGTCCGGGCGTTCGCCGTTCATCGTGGCGCTGGTGCCGTCCATGTCAAGTTCGAATTTCGCGGACACCGTCCATAGCCTGAACGCGGCAGTGACGGCGCAAGGTCTGCAACTCCTGCTCGGCGATACCGACTACGACCCGAAACAGGAAGAGCAGCTTCTGCGCGTGATGCTCGCGCATCGGCCGGAAGGCGTGATGCTGACCGGGTCGTTTCACACCGTCGCTACGCGAGCGATGCTCAAGCGTTCGAAGGTTCCGGTCGTCGAAACGTGGGACGTACCACGCACGCCGATCCAGCAGGCGGTGGGATTTTCGAATATCGATGCCGCATGCGAAATGATGCGGCATCTTCATGAACGCGGGTATCGGCGGATCGGATTTATTGGCGGCGCGACCCGGCTCGACCGTCGCGGCCTGGATCGGCAGACGGGTTATCGAAAGGGCTTGAAGTTGTTCGGACTGGGCGAGCCGCGAGTGATTCAGCATGGTGCTTCACCCGTGACCTTGAGTCATGGCGGCGAGGCGTTTTCGCGCTTGATCAAGGCATGGCCCGATACCGACGCCGTGATGTGCGTGAGCGATATGTCGGCGTTCGGCGCGCTGATGGAATGTCATCGGCGCGGGATTCCTGTGCCCAAGAAAATGGCGGTCGCCGGGTTCGGGGATTTCGAAGTGTCGCGGTATTGCTATCCGAGCATTTCGACGGTGGCGGTCGATCCGCATGCGATCGGGCGGATTGCCGGCGAGATGTTATTGGCCGCGGCCGCTGCGCGCAAGAACGGATTGGGAGGGCTCTCGGAGAAGCGGCGCGTAGCATTTCAATTGGTTGTGAGGGAGAGCACCTGAGCACGGATTTGTTCAGATGGAAGTACGGCACGCCCGGTGTTTTCATCCCTCCATACTGCAGACTCTTTCAAGGTAGCGTTACGAGCTCCTGATACCCTGGAGACATCCTGATTCGAGTGTTACTCTCGCTGAATCAAAGGCTCACTGCTTTGACCAGTTGAAGAGGAGTGGTAAATGAAAAGTAATCTTCATACCACACAGAACAAGCGATTGGGCCTTCTTCGAGAAGCGGAGTGGGCGTGTTTGGAAACGCACCGGGTGCCGGTTTACACCCGTTTAGGCCGCGATCGAATACGCAAGCTTCGAACACTTCTGTCTGTGCTTTTATCGTGCTGGCTGAGCATCGCTTTCCCGGCGCAAGAGCCTGAGTCCGCCCAGGCCTCGCAGGCGAGTGCGAAGGCAACCCACCGTACCGGACTTGACCGTTCCGGCAGAACACGCAAGGGCAAGGCCTCGTACTACGGCCAGAAGTTCTATTCAAAAAAGATGGCTGACGGTACGCCCATGAATCCGCAGTCCAATGTCGCCGCGAGCAAGACTCTGCCGCTTGGCACCAAAGCCCAGGTCACGAATCTGGAAAACGGCAAAACCGATACGGTTGAAATCAGGGATAGGGGCCCCTACGTGAAGAACCGCATTGTCGACGTATCGCCCAAGACCGCCGATAAACTCGGTCTGAAAGAAAATGGCACCGCCCCCGTCGAAGTCAAACCGATCGAAGTTCCGCAGCCCGACGGTAGCGTGAAGCCCGGCACGGGCGCAGCGGATAGCCAGTCACCTCACTGAGTTGGTGAACCCGCTTCATAGGAGGATGGTCACCCCGGTATTGGGGCATTGGCGTGGCGGTATCCGGTAGGCCACGCTATTCACGCGTCCAAAGTTTTCATATAACATGCAAACCCGATAACTTGAAAATGCTCAGCTGAAGCCCGGACCCCTCGTGACAAAAGCGCTAACCCTTACCCAGCAAGTCGCTCAGCAAATGACTGGGGATATTCGAAATGGGGTTTACCCGGTCGGCACCAAGCTTCCGTCCGGCAAGGATTTGGCCGCGCGCTTCGGCGTCAGCCAGTCGGTGATCCGTGAGGTCACGGAGCGCCTGCGTTCGAATGGCCTGATCGACAGCCGTCAGGGCGCGGGTTGTACGGTGAAGGCGCGCACGGAAACCGGCGGTTTTCGCGTCCCCCACGCGGTCGGCGCGGATCGGGCGGACCTTGCGGATGTCTACGAGTTGCGGCTCGATCTGGAGAGCGCTGCAGCAGCGCTGGCGGCTGTGCGCCGGACTGAAGCCGACATCGATGCACTGGCGGCCATTCTCAAATCGCTCGCCGATAACCTCTACACGCCGGACCACGCGGTTGAGCTGGACATTGCTTTCCATGTAGCGATCGCCGATGCCACGCACAACCGCTACTACGTCGATCTGCTCCAGTACCTCAATCTGCAGATCCGCCAGGCGGTGCAGACGGCACGCACCCATTCGCTGGCGCGTCAACGTCTGCCTGACGAAGTGCATCGTGAACATGTCCGCGTATTCGAAGCGATTTGTGCCGGCGATCCGGTAGCTGCGCGTAGTGCCGCGACCGCGCATCTGCAGAACGCCGCCGCCCGCCTGAACCTCGCGATTCCCGGCCGCGACGCGCTCAATAGCGTCGCATCCCTAAGCATATTGACGAACGAATAAATGACCGACACCTCTTTCCCTCAACGACTGATCGACAAGCTTGGACCCGACGCTGTCATCACGGCTCCCGACGACATCGCGCCGTGGCTGTCGGACTGGCGCGGCATGTACACCGGCCACGCTCAAGCGGTCGTGCGCCCGTCGAGCACCGAAGACGTTGCAGCAGCTCTCACGCTCTGCTCGGAGGCGCGCGTGCCGGTTGTACCGCGCGGGGGCAACACGGGCTTGTGCGGCGGCGCCACGCCCGACGCGAGCCCCGCGAACGTGATCCTGAGCCTCGACCGGATGCACGCCGTTCGCAGTATCGATACGATCGGCAACACGATGGTCGCCGAAGCCGGTTGCATCCTTGGCAACCTGCGGCGAGTCGCGGCCGATGAACACCGCCTGCTGCCGCTCAGCCTTGCCGCTGAAGATTCGTGCCAGTTGGGCGGCAATTTGTCGACGAATGCGGGCGGCGTGAATGTCGTGCGCTATGGCATGACGCGGGAACTGGTGCTCGGGATGGAAGCGGTCTTGCCGAACGGCGAGATTTTTCACGGCCTGCGCACCCTGCGCAAGGACAACACCGGTTACGACCTGAAGCAATTGCTGATCGGCGCGGAAGGGACATTGGGCATTATCACGGCGGCGGCATTGCGGCTTTATCCGCGCAACGACGTGCGGGTGGTCGTGCTGGCGGCCGTGTACTCGTCGCAACAGGCACTCGATCTTTTCGAACTCCTGTTCGAACGCGGTGGCCCACGCATGCAGGCGTTCGAATTTTTTACGGCCGAATGCCTGGACATGGTGCTTGAACAAGTCGATGGCATGCGTGCGCCCTTCACCGAACGTCATCCGGCTTACGTGCTGATTGAACTCGCCGATACCGTCGATGAAGCCGCGTTGCGCGAGCTCGTGGAGACGGTGATTGGCGAGGCGCTTGAACGTGAGTTATGCGTGGATGCTGCGGTATCCGAATCAATTGCGCAAGTGAACAGCATGTGGCGGCTGCGTGAGGAAATCTCCGAGGCGCAGCGTGCCGATGGTCCGCATGTGAAGCATGACGTCTCGCTACCGATAGCATCCATACCCGCGTTTCTTGCCTCGGCGGGCGAGCGCATCGATAAACATCACGCGGGTGTACGCCTGATCGTGTTCGGCCATTTCGGCGACGGCAATCTTCACTACAATCTCTCACGTCCGGTGGGTGAGCCGCGCGATTTCTTCAAGCTTCACGGAGACGGATTGACGGCGGAAGTGTTGGACGAAGTGGCACGCTACGGAGGCAGCATCAGCGCCGAACATGGTATTGGCCAACTCAAGCGCGAGTATTTCAGCCGCTATAAAGATCCGCTGGAAATCCGGCTTATGCGCGAGATTCGCAAGGTCTTCGATCCGCACGGCATCATGAATCCGGGCAAGATCTTCTGATAAGGCACGGGCGCCCGGTATCCACGCGAGCGCCCGCCGAAAAGCATTACTTGCCTGGCGCTGACCTGAGCGCTCCTACAACGCCTGCGTACCCTTAGCGCGCCGGCCCGTTGCCGGCCAGGTTGGCATTCAACTGTCCGGCGAGCCCATACAGCACGCTAAGAAACGGCACTGCAATTCCAGCCTTCTCCGCCAGTTCATGAGGCGCGCCCAAAATAGCTTCAATCTCCAGCTGACGGCCCGCTTCCACGTCCTGAAGCATCGACGTCTTGAACGCACCCAGCTTGCGCGTTTGGGCGTTGCGTGCCTGGGTCGTCATGTTCAGCTCGATCCCGATCTCTTCCCCAATCCGCCGCGCCTCTTCCATGATCGAGACGACAAGCTGCGCCGTCAACGGGTCGTCGAGAATCACGTCGGCGGTCGAACGGGTGAGGGCGCTGATCGGGTTCATCGTCATATTGCCCCACAGCTTCGCCCAGATATCGCTGCGAATCTCGCTAGATGTGGATACGTCGAATTGAGCAAGCCGCAGTAGTTCAATGGCGTGCGCTGCTTGACCCGTGACGCCCGTCGAGGCGGGTCCGACAATCAACTGGTTGCCATTGCCCTTTTTAATCACGCCAGGCGCGGCTATTGAAGACGAAAGATGCACGACGCAACCGGAAACTTGCGATGGCGGCAACGCAGCCGACACGACGCCCGCCGGATCCACCGATTCGAGCCGTTGCCCTTCAAGCGGACCGCCAAACGCGTTGAGGAACCACCAAGGCACCCCGTTCATGACCGAGACAATATGCGTGCCGTCGTTCACCAGTGGCGCCAGTGATTGTGCTGCCTGTATCAGCGCCGGTCCCTTCAGGCAGATGAACAACAGGTCCTGCGCGCCGAGCGTGCCGGGCTGGTCGGTCGCGTTGACAGTGACCACATACTGGTCGTCGCCCTCGATGACAGTCAAGCCATTGCGCTGTATGGCGTCAAGATGCGGTCCGCGCGCCAGGAGGTTCACTGCAACGCCGGTGCGCGCCAGCCGTGCGGCCACGATACCGCCAATGGCGCCTCCGCCGACCACGGTAATTTTGATGGCTCGTTGATTCAAATTTTTCCCCTGACGAAGCGTCGATGCGATCGACACTTCGAATAAGTGCGTGGACCGTCATACCCTCGAACGGATGATACGCAACCATGTTGTGCAATTGGGCAGGGTAGACGCTGGTGTACGGCAAACCGCCCTGCATGCAAGCTACCGGAAGCCCGGCGTTTGCATGAGTATGCATGACGCAATGTGCGTCTTCCACCGATTGATGATTTGCCGGCGCATCTTGAATGAGCAGCCTGATTTACGCGCCGGGATTGGTTTAGCCATGCATTGCACTTGTCATTTAAACGCACCGTTTCGGGCTGAGCACTACTAAACCTGGCGAACAGATGGCGGGGCGTACGCTATTGCGGAAAAAGCCGGTTTTCTGTGGCATTCCCAAGCTTTTAAAACCGCGTGACGGAAGCCCGTTTTAGGGATTGGAAGGTCGCTCGAACGGGCGCTTAGAAGCCCACCATCCACACTGCGGACTGCTTGCCGTTGCGAACGGTGTAGTGCAGTGCGGAGGCGGGAAGAGAGGGATCGAGCGTCGTGAGCGCGATGTCGAAGGGCTGACCATGCAAGCACGATACGCTGGGCTTCGAAACGTCAGCGAGGTCGGGCGCCGACTGGATCATGCAGCTTTCCTGCACGACCAGACTGACCGACAGTGTGGCCAGCTCAGTAGGCGAGACGTCCGATGCAAACACGCCCAGCACGATTGCCGCGAGTGTTAGCGTTCTGTTTTTTCGCAGCATATGAAAGTGAAATGATGATGCTATAGGGGCGTAAATGTCCGGTTTGCAGCACGCCGAACGCGGTTCGGATGTACTCCCCGAAAGTCTTCTCTATGCTATCGGCATGCGGGCGGGAGACTTTAGCGTCATTACGCAGACTAAGCCTTCCGAGCGGCCATGGCGATTGTTTGTCCCGTTGGTTTCAGGCGGCTCATCAGGCGGCTAAACCAGACGCATCTCTTGTTCCCGAATCGGTAACACGCAGACGCCAGGCATCGAAAGACCATGGTTTTATCGGCTCAGCTATAGTCGCGGCTTGACTACCCGTCAACCTATCGACCCGACGCCGGAGTTCCATGAGTCTGTCACTCAGAAGCGTTCGCTATTTCATCGCTGTCGCTGAAGCCGAATCGGTGACGGGCGCGACCCAGTCGCTCAACATCTCGCAATCGGTCATCACCGACGCCATCAAGGGTCTTGAAACCGAAGTCGGCGCGCAGCTCTTCGTACGCCACGCCCGCGGCATGGTCCTCACGCACGCGGGGCACCAGTTCCTGCGTCACGCGCATCAGATCCTCGCTGCGGTGCGCAATGCTCAGCAGGCGATGTCGTCGCGGCCCGACACCATGACCGGGCGGTTGAACATTGGCGTCACGACCATGATGACGGGCTACTTCCTGCCGTATCTGCTCGATCATTTTCGCCGCGTGTTTCCGAAGGTGGAGGTCAACGTGATCGAGGATCAGCGCGACTACATCGAACATCTGCTGGTGAATGGTGAACTCGACGTGGCCGTGCTGATCGTATCGAACATAGAGAACACGCAGGCGATTGAAACCGAGTCGCTGATCACGGCCGCTTGGCGTTTGTGGCTGCCGGCAAACCATGCATTGCGCGGGCTTGGCAGCATCTCCCTGCGTGAGATTGCCGACGAGGCAATGATCATGCTCAAGGTCGATGAACTCGAGGACAACACCAATACTTACTGGCGTGCATCCGGGTTCAAGCCGAACGTGGCGATGCGCACGGCCTCGGTGGAGGCGGTGCGTAGTCTTGTTGCAACCGGCGCGGGTCTCGCGATTCTGCCCGATGTGCTTTACCGCCCGTGGTCGCTCGATGGTGACCGGCTCGAGGTGCGCAACATCATGGAAGAAATGCCGAAGATCGATATTGGCGTTGCATGGCGTCGCGGACTCACGCAGTCGGAGACGGCCCAGAATTTCCTGGTCGTCGCGCGTGAACATACGCGTGGACACGCGAAAATTTCTATCTGAATTTCCGATATCGCACTTGTCACGTTCTGTTTTGCAGAAAGCTGAGGGGATTTCCGAAAGAGGCGCCCTTGCGCGGTCATATGGGCGTCACAGAGCGTACGTGCGGCTTTCGCGGTGAGATGGAAGCCCGGATTCACGTTATGACCTTTGCAGCCCGCTTATTTGGTTTCCGCCTTAGCTGTGTCAGTACAGCGTAAATCCGCGTAAATACGCCTCCCGTTCGGATTTATCGATAGCTCCTATCTGTGATGCTGGCTGGCGGCCAAAAAAATCGCAACCCTAAAATCGCTGCATGCCTCGACGCTTGGCGCCAAGCGTAATCAGGAACGCAGCGCCGGATGCCTCGCATTCTTCTTCCAACAAGAGAGAGCCAGACCTATGGAACAAACCCTGCAAACCAGCCTTCTGATCGGTGGCGAATTTGTACCCGGGGCCGGGAATGTAGAGGATGTCCTGAACCCCGCGACGGGCGACGTCATCGCACGGATTGCCGAGGCATCGCTGGATCAGGTTCAGGCGGCCGTTGCGGCTGCGAGCCGCGCGTTTCCCGCGTGGGCGAAGACCGTGCCGAAGGATCGCGCGAACCTGCTGCTCAAACTCGCCGATGCGATCGAGGCGCGGGCAACCGAGTTCGCGCGGCTCGAGTCGCTCAATTGCGGCAAGCCGTATCTCGGCGCGCTCAATGACGAGATCCCCGCGGTGGCGGACGTGTTTCGTTTTTTTGCGGGCGCTTGCCGCACGCAGCATGGGCAGCTTGCGGGCGAATATTTGCCGGGCTTTACCAGCATGGTGCGGCGCGATCCGCTCGGCGTGGTGGCATCGATTGCGCCTTGGAACTACCCGTTGATGATGGCCGCGTGGAAGATCGCGCCGGCGGTGGCAGCGGGTAACACGGTTGTCCTCAAGCCGTCCGAGCAGACGCCGCTCACTACGCTCAAGCTCGCTGAACTCATGGCCGCGATCTTTCCGCCGGGGGTGATCAACGTGGTGACCGGGCGTGGCGACACGGTGGGCGCACCGCTGATTGTGCAGCCGGACGTGCGCATGATTTCGATTACCGGCGATGTATCGACGGGGCAGAAGATTCTCGAAGCGGCGTCGCGCACGGTCAAGCGCACGCATCTGGAACTGGGCGGCAAGGCGCCGGTGATCGTATTCGACGACGCCGATCTGGAGCAGGTCGTCGCGGGCCTGCGCACCTTTGGCTACTACAACGCGGGGCAGGACTGCACGGCCGCGTGCCGGGTGTATGCGGGGCCGAAGATCTACGAGAAGCTGGTGGCCGATCTCTCCAGCGCGGTGAGCACGATCCGCGTGGGTGAGCAGCATATGGATGGCGTGGAGATGGGTCCGCTGATCTCCGAGCGCCAGCGAAGCCGCGTGGCGAGCTTCGTGGAGCGGGCCGCGAGTCAACGTCATATCGAAGTCACCGCAGGCGGCAAGGCGGGTGCGTCGCGCGGATTTTTCTACGAACCGACAGTGATTGCGGGCGCGCTGCAGACCGATGAGATCGTGCGGCGTGAGGTGTTCGGGCCGGTGGTGTCGGTGACCCGTTTCGACGATACCGCCCAGGCCATTGCGTGGGCCAACGACTCCGACTTCGGGCTTGCGAGTTCCGTGTGGACAGGCGATGTAAGCCGTGCGTTCAAGGTGGCCGCCGAACTGCACTACGGCTGCACCTGGATCAACACTCATTTCATGCTTGTGAGCGAAATGCCCCATGGCGGCATGAAGCGCTCAGGGTATGGCAAAGACATGTCGGTCTACGCGCTTGAGGACTACACCTGCGCGCGCCACGTGATGGCGAAGTTTGAGTAGCACGCCTGCATAAAGCGTCGCAGCGATCCGGAAATTTGCAGCAAGCCCTTTGTAGAAGATGTTTTTCTTGCGTTCCAGCCGTTCCGTTTTTAGTCGGGCGTCTTGTCCCTTAGCAGTCCCTTCGACGTTCTTCAACCCTTTGAAGTCAAACTGAGCAAGAGGAAAAACATGGAACCAGTCAATCTGCCCGACGCCTCCGCCGCGCTGGACCACGACGCGCGGCAACTCAAGAGCATGGGTTATACCCAGGAACTGGCGCGCCGCATGAGCGGCTTCTCGAACTTCGCCATATCGTTCTCGATCATCTGCATCCTGGCAGGGGGCATTACCGCGTTTCCGCAGGCATTGAGCGCGACGGGCGGTGCGTCCATCGGCATTGGCTGGCCGGTCGGCGCGCTCTTTGCGATGGTCGTTGCCGCTTCAATGGCGCAGATTGCATCGTCTTATCCGACGGCTGGCGGCCTGTATCACTGGAGTTCGATTCTCGGCAACAAGGGCTGGGGATGGGCGACTGCGTGGTTCAATCTGCTTGGGTTGATCTTCGTGGTGGCATCGGTGAATTTCGGCGTCTACGATCCGTTCTTCAAGACGCTGATCGCGCCGCTGTTCGGCATCAATCCCGACTCGCTCACGTTCTGGCACCAGACTGCGTTCATCGCGGCGGTGACGTTGACTCAGGCGTGGCTCAACCATAGCGGTATCCGGATCACGACGATCCTGACCGATCTCTCGGGCTACCTGATCTTCGCTATCGCGCTGCTCCTGACACTGGCGTTGCTCGGGTTTTCGAAGACGCCGTTCGACTTCGGGCGGCTTATCGACTTCAGCAACTTCACCGGTTTCGATGGCGGCGCGTGGCCCAAGCAAGGCATGCTGGCGGCGTTCTTGTCGGGCCTTTTGCTGACCATCTACACCATCACCGGTTTCGATGCTTCCGCACACACCTCGGAGGAAACCCAGGATGCGGCGCGCAATGTACCGAAGGGCATGCTGCGCGCCGTGCTCTGGTCGGCGTTGTTCGGCTACATCATGGTTTGTGCGTTCCTGCTCGTGATGCCGGACATCAAGGAAGGCGTGAAGCAAGGCGGCGGGTTCTTCAATGCGCTGCTCAGTACCTTGCCGGCGTGGTTGCGGATATCGCTTGGTATCGGCATTTTCCTGTCGAACTATTTGTGCGGTCTGGCTTGCCTCACGTCATGTTCACGGATGATGTATGCATTCGCGCGCGACGGTGGGCTGCCTGCGTCGAACTGGCTTAAAAAGGTCAACAATACGCATCGCACACCGGGCGCCGCGATCTGGGTATCGGCACTTCTTGCGATTGCAGCGACCTTGTACGGCGACGCGTTCGCCGTGCTCTCGACGGGTAGCGCGGTGTTCTTGTACGTGTCGTATGTCATGCCGGTCGCGGCCGGGTTGAACGCCGAAGGCAAGACCTGGGTGCGCAAGGGTCCGTTCAACCTGGGCATGTGGTCGAAGCCTATCGCGACGCTGGCCGTGCTCGGCGGGGCCGTGCTTGTTTATGTCGGGATTCAGCCGCCTAATGAAAAGGTGCTTTACATCAGCTTGCTGCTCATCGCGGTCATGGCCGTGTTCTGGTATGGATTTGGTGTGAGAACGCGGTTTGCCGGGCCGCCGCCTGTCAAGAGCGAGATGAAGGCGGAAGTGGAAGTCGTGAATACTTGATAGGTATGCGTACTAATAGGTGCGGTCGATCATAAGAGATCGTTCGCACTGGACCGATCAGCCGCGTGAGCATGGGAAGACATCAGTCCATGTTCAAGCGGCTGAGGTCGACTAGAGAATTGCTTGTCCACCGGACACAAGCGGCGGTTCATCTTCGTGACTTTGCAAGTGGCGCAACCAGTCGGCAATCGCCTTGCTCGTCCAGACCGGATCGTCGTGAGGCAAATCGTGGCCAGCCCAAGCGTGCACCGCGTGGGCAACACCCCAACGAGTTGCTATGCGCTTGGAGCAAACCGGATTGACCAGCCGATCCGCCCTCGATGAGAGCAGCAGCGCAGGGCAAGCGGGCGCGTGACTATCGGCGCGAAAATGTGCCGCGGCCCACAGTTGACGCATACCGTTCGCAGCGCTCACGGGGGCGCTTTGCCTGATCGCAATCCACTCGGCGATGTCATCAGCCTGAGTGTCCATCCGGTTGCACGTCAGGTCGTGGATGATCGTTTCGCACTTCGTAGGATCAGCCCATGAAGCAGCGGCGCGCACGAGCGCGGGCCAAACCTCGGGCCGAAGCCGTTCGGTCATGGCGCTGAACGGCCGCATGCTGGTGTTGATCAGCACCAGCCGTTCGATCTCTTCCGGATGACGCTGCGCCCAGCCGGTCGCGACCATGCCGCCCAGCGACATGGCAACCAGCCGATACGGCGGCAGCAACCCCGCATCGGCCGCCCGCGCCCGGACGAACTTCACCATGTCTTCTACATCGAGCGGGGCGCTCAGCGCGTTCTCACGGCCGTTTCCGGGCAGGTCGAGCAGCACGATGTTGTCGGCATCGCCATTGAAACCTGTTTCAAGGCGCAGTTGCTCCGGAAACGAGCCCCAGTGACGGCCTTCGCGTGTCAGTCCGCGCAACAGGATCCACGTGCTCATTGTGGGGATTTGCGCTGCCAGTGTTCCACGGCGCGTTCGAGGATCTGTTTTCGCACGTCGCCCTTGGGCAACCATCTATTCGATGCAAATGCCGCGCGTGTCAGGAAATCCAGGAAGTTGGCGTGACGACGCAAGACCCGTTCGACGCGATGCGCCTTGACCGGATTGAACATGCCGAGGCGGGAAAAGATCTGGCTGGGATTTTTCCGGATCCAGCGCCATGAGCCCAGTTCGAGGGTCATTGGCAGGAACACGTTGGGCGCCGGCGTCTGGTCGTAGGCGCAGTCCCAGAGGTCGCCGTGAAGCAAATATTGGTGACTCTGCGGTTCAAACGCGTAACCGTGATGCGGATACGCCTGCTCGAACATGGTCTTGAGCTGGTACATCTCGGGGAGATGGGGCATTTGCTGCCGGGTTCGCGCGTAAGGGAACCAGATGCTGTCGCCCCAGCCGTAACCTGAGTGACAGTCGAGTGCAAGGCTGAGCGGGCGTGTCATCAACTCCTGCTTCACGACATTGAGCAAGGCGGCGCTCTCGAGTTCCAGAGAACCTTGGGCCGGACCGCGATACCACGGCAACCATGAACCTATCCGCTGGCCGCCGGCAAGGAAGGGGACGCGTCCTTCAGCGCTTTGGGGGGCATTGCGCATCAGGTCGACGCCATTGGGATTCGAGCGCGTTTGTGCCCACATGCCGCCTGGATTCACGATCGGCATGAAAACAAGCCGTACCGAACGCAATTGTTCGTGCAGCAGCTCGTCCCATTCGAGACGCCGTAGCAGCGCACGCATGTAGTCGAGGATCAATTGCGTACCGATGCGCTCAAGGCCGTGCACGCCGCCAAAAAAGCCGATGGCGGGCGCTTCGGGATCGTTCGATCCGATCGCGGCGGTAAGGATTGGGAAGGACTGTGCGCCGGCGCGAACTTCGCCCACCGTGCGCGTTTCGAAGCGCGCGTGGCCGGCCGCGAGGATGGCATTGAGGTCATCGAACTCTGCAAAGCTTGCAGAGGCTACGCTTAATGGTCTCATGCCCACGACCTGTTTTTGGATGCATCCTGACGCGGCCGGAAATACAAAAATGGCCGCTTCAGGATGGCTGGTACGCTCAGGACTTGCCTGGCCTTCCTGTTTTGACTGTCTCGACAGCGGCGACAGCCGCAGTGAGTTGTTCGATATTAGCGCGCTCAAGTATGAGCAATCCCGCCCGCAAGAGCTCGCCTTTTTTGACGTGGACGCCATTAGCGAGGCATTTTTGCTTCAGCAGGCCGATTTTGTCGTAATCGGACTTGGGCATTGTAAAGCTGTCACGAATGACCTTTTCTTTTTTCGCCCGCTTCACTTTCTCTTCGGCTGCGGCGGACACAACGGGCGCTGCTTTAGCCTTCGATTTAGCGGGCGCTTGCACCGCTTTACCTTCACTTTCCTTTGCTGCCTCGACCACTGCTTTAGCGATTGATTTGCGTTTGCTTACCGTCGGCTCGGCAGACGCCGTTTCCGCGGTCTTGGGGAAATGAAAAGCCTTCTTGCTAGGGGCCTTCGTAGCGGGTCCGGGCATGGAGTCTCCAATTGGGTAAAAGTATAAACAGTATATACTCTTTTGAGTTGATTGCTCGCGCCGGTGGACGGGGGCTTGGTCTTGGGGTTTTGGAGGTTAGTGGTCGGATTCATTGCCGAGTTGAACGGGTTTCTGCGTTAGCGGTCAGGGTCAATGCCGGGTTGCTGCTTTCCAGCATTCGCGGGTTATACGTTAGCTGATTTCTTTATCACTATTAGCCACTGCGCGTGGCGGCGCGTCATTTCTTTGTCCAAAGCGACAAAGAAACGAAGCAAAGAAAGCGCTTTTAACAGCACTACCCTAAGTGTCCACAGCGTGCAGTTTTGATTCATGGGTGCCCCAAAAGCACGGTGCTCGCAAGAGCCACGGATGTGTGAAACCCTCCTTCTCCGAACACGGATACCCCACGCTTCGCCACCAGTGATTGAACCTGCCCAAGAGACACCCCGCGCTATCCGCCTAGAACCAATCACCGAATTGTTCGCATGCCGAAACATGCTGCGAAACCGCTCAGGGAACAAGGCCTCCAAAATACGTGAGGCCGTGCCCGACAAAATGACTGCAAGCCACCAGCCCGTTCGCAAAAAACTGAAGCAGTAAATACACTTCAAGCCCTGATCCGCAAAGCCGGCCACACCTCGCCCGGCGGCGAGGACTACTCAACCAGGCTATAAAGAAATGAAATCTCAAAAGCACGTGAGGCCGTGCTGGTCCGTGGAACACGGGTGCTTGCCCGAGAGCGTACGGGGCGAAGCGTGTTACTGTCAGGATTCGCGAGAAGGAGGGTTTCACACATCCGGTGCTCTGGCGAGCACCGTGCTTTTGGGGTACCCATGAAATGGAACTGCACGCTGTGGACACTTAGGGTAGAGCGGTGAAAGCGTTTTCTTTGCTTCGTTTCTTTGTCGCTTTGGACAAAGAAATGACGCGCCGCCACGCGCAGTGGCTAATAGTGATAAAGAAATCAGCTAACACCGAACGCGCAAAGACCTGGAAAGCAGCAACCCGGCATTGACTCCGACCGCTAACGCATAACCCGTGCAACCCGGCACCACCCCTGACCGCCAACCCCAGGCCAATCAAGCAGCCACAAGCTGCTCCTCTGCCGCTGCACACAACAAAACCGGAATAGACTTTGACGTAGGCGTGCCCGCGCCATCGGCAACACTTGCCAGTGGCACAAGCGGATTCGTCTCCGGATAATAAGCGCCGAGACATCCCCGCGGAATGTCATAAGCGACCAGCAAAAAGCTATCCGCTCGCCGCGTAATACCATCGTCCCAAACGCTAGTGATATCGACCCGTTGACCTGCTTCAAAACCCAGCATCTCGATGTCCAGCTGATTCGCGAACAACACGCGCCGCTGCCCATATACCCCACGATAACGGTCATCGAGACCATAGATTGTCGTGTTGTACTGATCGTGTGAACGGGTGGTCATAAGCGTCATCAACCGTTCGCCATGAACAGTGCGCGCCCGATGAATCGGGGTATCGAATTCAATGCCGTGCACCAAAAATTGCGCCTTGCCGCTCGGCGTAATCCACACGCGGTCACGCGATGCCACGCCCAGATGAAACCCGCCCGGATGCTTGAGCCGCTCGTTGTAATTCTCGAACCCCGGGATGACTTTTTCGATGCCATCGCGAATCAAAGCATAGTCGTTCGCGTGCGCGAGCCAGTCCACCTTCGCGCTGCCGAGCGTGGCCAGCGCCATGCGCGCGACAATCGCAATCTCCGACAACAAGTTCGGCGAAGCAGGGCGGTTCATGCCATACGAAATGTGCACCATGCTCATGGAATCCTCCACGCTCACGCCTTGCGCCACGCCGTTCTGCATATCGATTTCCGTACGGCCCATCGTCGGCAGGATCAGCGCATCGCGGCCATGAATCAGGTGGCTGCGATTCAGCTTGGTCGTGATATGCACTGTCAAATCGCACGAACGCATGGCTTCCCATACACGCGGCGTATCGGGCGTCGCAATCGAAAAATTGCCGCCCAGCCCGATGAATACTTTCAGCTTGCCGGCAAGCATCGCTTCAATGGAACCGACCACGTCGTACCCATGTTCGCGCGGCGGCTCGAAGTCGTACGCGGCGCCAAGCCGGTCGAGGAACGCTTGCGTCGGCTGCTCTTCGATGCCAACCGTGCGGTCGCCCTGCACATTCGAATGCCCGCGAACCGGACACAGTCCCGCACCCAGCCGCCCGATGTTCCCGCGCATCATCATCAGGTTCGACAGGAGTTGCACCGTCGGCACCGAGTTCTTGTGCTGCGTCAGACCCATGCCCCATGTCGATATCACCGCGCGGCCGCGTGCGTAGATATCGGCGAGTTGCAGGACTTCGTCTTTCGGCACGCCCGATTCCGCGACGATCGCATCCCAGCTTTCGGCGCGCAGGTCCTCGGCGAAGGCATCGAAACCCACCGTGTGCTCGGCGATGAACTCAAGATCGAGCACGCGTGGCAAGCCTTGCTCAAGCGCGGCATCGTCGAGTTCGATCACGCGTTTCGCCACGCCTTTGATCAACGCAAAATCCCCGCCGATCTTCGGCCGGATGAAAACCGAACTGATCTTCGTGCTGCCGCCGGTAAGCATCTCCACCGGATGCTGCGGGCTTGCGAAACGTTCGAGACCGCGTTCACGCAGCGGATTGATCGAGACAATCGTGGCGCCGCGCTTCGCGCACTCACGCAGTTCTCCGAGCATCCGCGGATGGTTCGTCGCCGGATTCTGGCCGAAGAGCAGCAGGGTATCGGCGTGTTCGAAATCCTCAAGCGTGACGGTTCCCTTACCCACGCCCACTGTTCCCGGCAGACCCCGGCTCGTGGCTTCGTGGCACATGTTCGAGCAGTCGGGGAAGTTGTTGGTGCCGTACATCCGCACGAACAACTGGTACAGGAACGCGGCTTCGTTGCTCGCGCGGCCCGAGGTATAGAAGGCGGCGCGATCGGGGTTATCGAGGCGATTCAGATGGTCCGCGATCAGCGCAAACGCGTCGTCCCACGCGATGGGCACGTAGCGGTCGCGCGCGGCGTCGTAGACCAGCGGATCGGTCAGGCGGCCATGCTGTTCCAGCTCGTAGTCCGACTGCGCCATCAACTGTTCGACGGTATGTTCTTCAAAGAACGCCGGCGTGACGCGCTTGCTGGTGGACTCGGCAGCCACGGCTTTCACGCCGTTTTCGCAGAACTCGAATGTGGACGCGTGCTCGCGATCCGGCCACGCGCAGCCGGGGCAATCGAAGCCGTCCGGCTGGTTCTGGCCAAACAGCGTGCGGTAATTTCCGCCCGAGACCTTCTCCTTCAGGAGATTGAGGGCCACATACTTGAGCGCGCCCCAGCCGGCTGCGGGGTGCGTGTACGGTTCAATGCGAGGTTCGGGTTTTTTCACAATGTCTGCCGCAGATTCATGAGGGTTTTCACCAATGAGGCAAGGCTACTGTGTTCCGAAAATAATGCGGTATACAGAAAAATAGATAGGCGAGGAGTACAGTTGGGTATCTGCCGGACTTATAAGCCTGCCCGGTCAATTCCTTTGCTCATATATCAACCTTGACGCTTTACGAAAAACTGGCTGCCGAGATCGAGGAAGCCGTGCGCCGCGGAGTGTTCGCGGTGGGCGAACGCGTGCCGTCGGTGCGTCAGGCGAGTGCACAACATGGGCTCAGCATCAAGACGGTCCTGCACGCCTACGCGTTGCTGGAAAGCCGGGGCGTGCTGGAAACCCGGCCGCAGTCGGGCTATTTCGTGCGCGAACTGCCTGCTCCGCAAGCCGTTAGTCAGGCGGCGTCGCAGCCACCGCCGGTTGCATCGAAAGTCGATGTCAGCCGCCTCGTGCTGTCCACGCTCCGCTCCATCCGTTCGCAGGACGCCACGCCGCTCGGGTCGCCTTATCCGGACCCGTCGCTGTTTCCCTGGCGTCGCATCAACCAGCTGGCGAACGCCATTGCACGGCGGCATTCAAGCTGGAACCTGATGGACGACCTGCCGCCCGGCAACCCCGAACTGATCCGCCAGATTGCGCGTCGTTATGCGGAGAACGGCGTGCCCGTGGATCCCGACGAGATCATCATCACCGTCGGCGCCACCGAGGCGATCAACCTGAGCCTGCAAGCCGTCGCAAAACCGGGCGATACCGTCGCGGTCGAATCGCCAACGTATTACGCGATGCTCCACGCCATCGAGCGCCTCGGCATGCGGGCAATCGAAGTGCCGACGCATCCGGCCGAAGGCATCGACATCGACGCCCTCGCGGTCATCATCCGCGAACATAAGATTGCCGCTTGCATGGTGATGCCGAATTTCCAGAATCCGCTGGGTTTCGTGATGTCCGATGCCAACAAGGAGCGGCTCGTCGACCTGCTCGCCGCGCACGAAATCCCGGTGATCGAAAACGATGTGTACCAGGAGTTGTACTACGGCGAAGCACGGCCGTCCGCGCTCAAGAACTTCGATAAAAAGGGTTTGGTCCTGCACTGCGCGTCGTTTTCGAAGAGCCTTACGGCGTCGTACCGGATCGGCTGGGCGATGCCCGGCCGCTATCGCCGCGAGGTGGAAAAGCTCAAGTTCCTGAACACGCTGACCACGCCGTCGGTGCCGCAGGTCGCGGTGGCGGACTATCTGCGGCAGGGCGGTTACGACCGTCATCTGCGGCATGTGCGCAAGGTGTACCGGCAGCAGGCGCGCCTCATGATCGCGATGGTCAAGCGTTTCTTTCCCGCCGGCACGCACACGTCCACGCCCATGGGAGGGTATGTGCTGTGGGTCCAGTTGCCTGATGATGCCGACTCGATGCAGCTCTACGAAACAGCGCTCGCACTCGGGATCACTATCGGGCCGGGCACGATGTTTTCATCGCGCGACGCCTTCCGTCATTTCATCCGGCTCAACTACAGTTATCCCTGGAACGCGCAGACGGAAGCGGCGGTGAAGACGCTGGGCGAACTGGTCGCGGGCATGGCGCGCGAAAAAATCAGAGGCATCAAAAATTAAATCGTAGGGGACAAAGATATGAACGACGAGATCGATCCGGCGCTAATCGCGATCCTCGCGCAATTGTGGCGGGCGGCGCAGGAGACGCCGGGGCGGGCATGGTCGCTCGCGAAGTTATCGAAGCAATCGGGTGTGCCGATGAGCAGCCTCATTCGTCACCTGACTGCACTGTCCGACGCAGCGTTGCTGGCCGCGCCCGAAAACGCCGGCGCGGATGGTGAAATTGCCGCAAACACCGCGAATCCGCCCACGGCCGTATTAAGCGAAGCGGGCCGCGAACTTTGCGCGCAATTATTTGCGCAACCGCCACCGGAGATCGACGAAACCTGAACGATCGTGCATCTTCATGGGTGCTATTGGTTGGTAATTGTCAACCCGTTGCAATTTCACGCGAGTTATCGCAACTCATGTAGTGTAAATGGCAAGATATTGTAAGAAATATAGAATTATTTCCCGGGCCGGACGATTAAGGAGGAAGCACTCCGGAAATGGTGCTTTTGGGTAGAAATCGTCGATATTGTCCGCTCGTCGAAACCGAAGAAGTTATTTCTACCGAAATCTCAAGTATCCCGGGAGCCTGCCGCCCCGATTCACGCCTGACATTACCGATTAGATTCAACGGCTTACAGAAGCGCGTTATTCTTCATACGTTTTAACTTTATAAATGAAAAACTGAAAGGTTGTTTCAGGAAGTCTCGAATGCTCCGTAATCGTGTTCATCGTTGATCACATGGAGCATTAGATGAATTTGAGTAACTTCAAGATAGGCACCCGGCTGGGCGCGGGTTTCGCGGCCATTCTACTGTTGTTATGCGCAGTTGGCGGATTGACCCTTTGGCAGGCGTCGCACATCTATTCCGGCACGCTCGAGCTGGGTAATGACTGGCTACCCAGCGTCCAGGCTGCCGGCAAGATGCAGGCGTATGCGAACAACGTGCGTCGCACGACATTGCGTTCTATCCTCGCGGCCGACCCAAAGGAAAAGCAGGAACAGCGCGTGTCGCACGACGCCTCCGTCGCCCAGCTTCAGGCAGTGTTCACGAAATACGAGAAGCTGGTGTCGTCGCCTGAAGAACGCCAACTCTTCGATAACATCAAAACCGCGTGGGCGCGTTATGCGGCTATCGACGCGAAGTTGCTCGACCTGGCCGACAAAGGCGACGCCGGATTCAGCGACGCTCGTGCGCTCTCGAGCGGCGAAGCGGGCGCCGCGTTCACGGACATGCTCAAGCTGATCGAAACCGACATCGAACTCAACCGCACCGGCGCGGAAGGTGAGGTTGCGCGCGCTGCATCGACTTATGACAGCGCCATTGTGAGCACGGGCTTGCTGATCGCTGTCGCGGTGTTCGCGGGTATCGCGATTGGCTGGCTGATCACGCGCTCCATTACCACGCCGATCGGACGCGCTGTCGTGATCGCCGAGACCGTTGCCAAGGGTGACCTGACCGCGGATATCGAGGTATCGGGGAAGGACGAAACCAGTCTCTTGCTGGCCGCGATGCGTCACATGAACGAGCGGCTAGTCGATGTAGTGGGCCGCGTGCGCAACAGCAGCGACAGCATCGCCACCGGTTCCGCGCAAATTGCGGCAGGCAACGCGGATCTCAGCCAGCGCACGGAAGAGCAGGCGGCTTCGCTCGAAGAAACCGCTGCGAGCATGGAGCAACTGACCGCGACCGTGAAGCAGAACGCGGAGAACGCGCTGCAAGGCAATACGTTGGCAGCCAACGCGTCGGAGACGGCTGTGCGCGGAGGCGAGGTCGTCGATCGCGTGGTCCAGACGATGAGCGAAATTTCCAGCAGCTCGGAACAGGTCGCCCAGATCATCACGGTGATCGAAGGCATTGCATTCCAGACGAACATTCTTGCGCTGAACGCGGCCGTCGAAGCGGCGCGGGCGGGTGAACAGGGCCGCGGGTTTGCAGTGGTGGCGGGCGAAGTGCGGACGCTGGCGCAGCGCAGCGCGTCGGCGGCGAAGGAGATCAAGGATTTGATCAGCGCTTCCGTGCAGCGCGTGAATGCCGGCTCGCAACTGGTGAACGAAGCCGGGCGCACGATGGGCGAAGTGGTTCAATCGGTCAAGCGCGTAACCGACCTGATGGGTGAGATCAGCGCGGCGTCGGGCGAGCAGCACACGGGTATCGAGCAGGTCAATCAGGCGGTCATGCAGATGGATGAAGTGACGCAGCAGAACGCGGCGCTGGTTGAAGAAGCGTCCGCCGCCGCGCAGTCGATGGCAGCGCAGTCGGGCACGTTGCGCGAGCTCGTGTCGGTGTTCCGGATCAGTGCTTCCGATCCGGTTGCACAAGCGGTCACGACCTTCCGAGCAACGCCGGCAACGAGTCGTCCGGCAAGCAAGATCAAGCCCGCGATCAAGGCCACAATCAAGGCCGCGACACGGCCGGCCGCTGCTGCGAGAGTCGCGCCGGTGGTGGCCAAAGATCCGGAATGGCAGACCTTCTGAGCGGTTGAGCTTACGATCTTTGACCCGCCGACTGGCGGTCAGGCGGGCCGCAACGGACTGTATTAAATCCGTTCTGCGGCCCGATTCGAATGGGCTGGATTAATAAGCGCCCATGTAGTCGCGCTTGCCGATATCCACACCGTTGTGGCGCAGGATTGCATACGCGGTCGTCACGTGAAAGAAGAACTGGGGCAGGCCGTAGTGTTGCAGATAGGCGCTGCCGGCCAGCTTCTTCTCTTTCGGCGTACCCGGACGCAGCACGATTTCCTTGTTTTCGCTGCCTTCGAATTGCGCGGCCTCGAACGTGCCGATGTAAGCCAGCGCCTTGGCCACCAATGCCTGCAGATCGGCAAACGTCACTTCGGTATCGGCCCACGACGGCACGTCCACGCCGGCCAGACGCGAGGTCACGCCTTTGGTGAAGTCAGCGGCGATCTGGACCTGGCGAACCAGCGGGAACATGTCCGGGAACAAACGTGCCTGGAGGAGCGCATTTGGGTCGATGTTCTTCTCTGTCGCGTGCGTTTCCGCTTTCTTGAGCACGTCGGACAGGGCGGTCAGCATCTGCTTGAAAACCGGGACGGACGTGCTGTACATGGAGATGGTCATGATTACTCTTTCAGTCGATGGGGGTTGCCTGCGCGAACCATGCCGCGCCGGTTAGTTTTTATCTGTGCTGAGTCGCGGCTTGAGCTTTGACAGGCTTGGGCAGGTGATTGAGCCAGCAAGTTGAGCCAGAAAGTCAGGTGTTTGCCAACATCGCACGCACTAAGCGGTTTGCGGTCGCTGTAGAGCAAGCGAACCATGGCCTTACCGAAGCGCTGTACCCAGCCCATTGCCGCGCACGATTATAAGCGTGCCGGGGTTTGTGCCGGATTACGTGCAGTTCCGGGGTTTGCGGTGCTGGGCCATGCGCTTACGCGCCCAAATCTCACGCGTTAGCGGATGGTGTTTATGCGCCTTGCTCGGCGAACCCCCAATCGTCACCAACCGCGCGTACTACCTCCGCCCACCATCCGGCAACAACGTAATCCCAAACCGCGGCGCGGCTTCACGCATGCGGCCAATATCCTCCGGTAGCGGCGGAGCGGGCGTGACCGGACCTGCCTGCGCGTCGGCGCAAGCGGCGATGAAGTCATCGAATCCGGCCGGCGTGCAGACGATCAAATACCGCGATGGCAACGAGTCTTCAGGATGCACGTACTAAATGCCCGGCCGGCGATCAACTTCAAACGACGGGCAGCACTCATCCCTCGAAGCGTCGTTTCGCTTCGATTCCCCGAGTGCCAGCCACATAACCGCAGAGGCTTACATCGACTTACGCGGGCACGCCTGCAGCCACTTTGGAATAGTCGCAAAACCCCCGGAAATCGCTTGCCAGGATCTGCAGTAACGCGGTGCCTTTACGTCCCGTGGCGCGATAAAGTTCGGCATCGCTATGGCCTGCCTCCACGCCTTTGCTGAAGGCCTCCGAGCGCAGGATCGCGCTGTCGACGCAATAGCTGAGCGAAGCCTGACTATTGGGAAAAATCAAATTGATCACGAGGCCGGTGGCGGCGAGTTGCACGTCGGCGTTATCGATTTGCCACGCCGCGCAGATCGGCACGCAAAATCCGTGGAGATAACCAACGAGTTTTGCTTCCAGGTCGACGGGCAAGGTGTGGTAATCAAGCTCCGAACGTGCAATGGTGGGAATAGTCAGTGCTGCGACAATCGCCGCAATCTTGCCGGCACTCGCCACTTCTTGAGTGTCTTGCGACTCGTCATGGAATTGATATAGCCGTTGAAACATCGACGCCTCCTTATGAGCCTGGTTTTTCACGAACACACCGGGCACAGGGTTGATGGAATATGATCCATAACACGGGAAACACGGGGTGAAACAGCCGGTGAGTTGTCCGGTTGCACATTCTCCGTTGGAAACCCGTCCGCCAATAATGGCGTGTGCATAACGGCATGGCAAATGAACCGGCCGGCCGGGAACTAGTAGTAATACTGATAGTGGCAATAGTGACGCGAGATGTGAACCGGGTAATGATTCCCCTGGAGTGGAGGTTCGCTGGCGGGATGTCGGTCAGACATTAGTTGAACGTGAGATCCGCGGATGCGTCGAGGTTGATCCGCGGGACCAGGGACGAATACGGTCCCCTCTATCAAGTTGGAAAGACCGCAACCACAATGATAAAAGCAGAGCAAGCAAGCTGCGTCAGCCTGGTGAGCCGCATCAAGCGCGGGTTGTCGACATCCGCTGCTGTCGCTTCGTGCGGCATTTTTGTTGCAATTGTCATGGTGGGCCTATGCGCCTTGGTCCTGTATCAAAGCCGTCAGGATGCGCTGGAGCACACCCGCGACACTTTGCGCGACATCGCCGTCATTGCACAGCGCGACATAGAACGCAATCTCGAACTCTACGAACTGTCGCTGCAAGCCGTGGTCGACGGGCTTCAACAATCCGACGTCATGGCCCTCCCGCCTCACATGCGCCGGGAAGTCCTCTTCGACCGCGCAGCCAGCGCGAAATATCTTGGCTCAATGCTGGTAATGGATGCGGCCGGCAACGTCGTCATCGATTCAGGCGGCGACATACCAAGAGCCGGTAATTTCAGTGACCGGCCATATTTCACGATTCAACGCGACAACCTCCATGCAGGTCTCTACATAAGTGATCCGTACCTGTCTCGCTTGCGCAACGGCACGCCGAGTATCGGCCTGAGCAGGCGGCTTTCCAACCCGGACGGATCGTTTGCGGGAATCGTGCTTCTGGCGGTGAATATTGCGTACTTTCACGACCTGTTCGCCGGGTTGGCGCTCGGCCCGCACGGCTCGCTTTCGCTGATCGGACGCGACGGCGCAATGCTCATGCGCCAGCCTTACGACCCCAAGGTTATCGGGCGGAACATCAAGGATGCCGCCACGTTCAAGCAGTTTTTATTAGCGCGTGACGGCAGCTTCAGCGAAAAATCGTCTATCGATGGCACTCGCCGGCTGTACTGGTTTGCCAACTTTCCACGGGCGCCGCTCATCATCATGGCGGCGGCGTCGGAGGAAGATATTTACGCTTCATGGCGGCGCCGGGCACTCACAATCGGGTCGTTGATGGGCGTGTTCGGCGCGGCGTTCATCGCGCTTTCCATTCTGCTCGGGATGCAGTTGCGGCGGCGCATGCGGGCTGAGTCCGCGCTGGAATTGCTCGCGAGGACGGACGGTCTGACTGGATTGAACAACCGCCGCAGCCTTGGCGAGATACTTGATCTCGAGTGGCGTCGCGCGAAACGTTCGCAGAGTGTGCTGTCGCTGCTGTTTGTCGATATCGATCGATTCAAGGCTTATAACGACACCTACGGTCATCAAGCCGGCGACGATACCCTCGCGGCGGTCGCACGCTGTATTGCGGCCAACATCCGGCGTCCGGCCGACAGCGCCGCGCGCTATGGGGGCGAGGAGTTTATTGTTGTGCTTCCCGATACCTCGGCGCTAGGCGCTTCGTTGATTGCAGAGAAGATCCGCTCCGCAATTTGCGCTTGTCATATCGAGCACGTGGGGAGCGAGTATGGTTGCGTGACGGCCAGTATTGGCGCGGTCAGCCGTGAACCGCAGATGGACGACGACCTGACAACCGTAATCAAGGCCGCCGATGAAGCCTTGTATAACGCGAAGGCGACCGGCCGGAACAAGGTGTCGACTGCCGAGGCCTGACGCGTCCGGGCGCGGCCCTGGAACATCGCCGCGTTCGTCCGCAGAGGTTTATGGACATCCGGCGCGAACCCTGTCAAAGTCGCTCCTCCGCGCACCTGTGGCAACCTTTCGCGGTTTGGAACGCGCGTTCAGGCACAGCCAGAATATCCTTGTCAGGAGCACGAAATGAATGAAACGACCCCGCGTCCCCCCATCGATATTGCCCGCATTCTGTTCGTGATCGTCATCCTGTCGGCGTTGACGATTGGCAGTCTTTATATCTTGCGGCCGTTTATTCCGGGGCTTATTTGGGCGACAACTATTGTTGTTGCGACCTGGCCCGTGATGCTCGCCATACAGCGCCGCGTCGGCAATCGCCGATGGATTGCAACGGGAATCATGTTGCTCATCCTGCTGGTCGTGATTGCACTGCCGCTCTACGAAGCCATTTCGACACTGGCCATACACGCGGCCGACATCATGGGGACCATCAAGCTTCTGCCCACCTACGCACTGCCGCCTCCGCCTGGCTGGGTCGGCGATATTCCGCTAGCCGGGCAGCGCGCCGCGCATGAGTGGCAGACGTTGTCGGACGCCGGGCCGGGCGGCATTCTTGCGAAACTCGAACCGTATCTGACGATTGTTGCGCGCTGGATGCTCGGTCATGCAGCCGCTGTAGGCGTGTTCGTGATTCACATGTTCGTCACCATTATTATCGCGGGCATTCTCTATAGCCAGGGCGAAGCAGCGGGTCGTTTCGTAACCCGTTTCGCCACCCGGCTTGCTGCGCAACGCGGCGCGGCCGCGGTCAAGCTGGCGGGCCTGGCGATTCGCGCAGTCGCGCTCGGGATTGTCGTGACAGCGGTGGCGCAGTCGGCGCTGGGCGGGATCGGTTTGTGGATAGCAGGCGTTCCTGCCGCCGGAATATTGACTGCGGTCATGCTCATGTTGTGCCTCGCGCAGATCGGGCCGTTGCTGCCCCTACTCGGCGGTGTCGCATGGCTTTTCATGCACGACTCAACCGTTGCCGCCATCTTGCTGCTGGTCTGGTCGGTCGCGGTCGCCATGCTCGACAGTCTGCTGCGGCCCATTCTGATCAGGCGCGGCGTCAATCTTTCGATGCTGTTGATCCTGGCCGGCGTGTTGGGCGGCATGTTCGCGTTCGGGATCGTCGGTTTGTTCGTTGGCCCGGTCATCCTGGCGGTGGCGTCGACACTACTGGAAGCGTGGATGAGCGAACCTCCGCCGGTGGTTGTCGTCGACGTTGCGCAAGATGATCGGCCGATGGCCGCAGGCAATTCGAAAGAATTGTCCTGACGCGGCAGGCGCGCGAGGGTTCCTTCGGGCTACGTTGCACCGGTACATGGCTAGAAGCGTCCGCAGTTAGCCATGTACCGAACGCTAAGCGATTATCGTGGATGCCCTAGCCGTGCCTTCGTTGTGTGTATTTCAGCTTGCAGTTCCTCTATGCGTTGCAACAACGATAACGCCAGCGCAAGCCCTCGCTGATCGAGTTCGAAGTCGTCGCGCAGCCGCCTTGCGGTCTTCACCGTCACGACATAACGCAACTGGAACATGCGGGCGGAAGTGCCGGTCTCAGCGGGCTTGATGATGCCGGTATCGACGAGGTCTTCAATTTCCTCAATCGATAAACCCGATGCCTCCGCCAGATATTCAAGCTGGCAAACGTCCACGTCGTTAAGCCAGACCGACTCGCTCAATGGTGTGCTCATGGCTTTTCTCCTTACGCGAAATGTGCGCGCGGGTTGAAGGTCGATGCCGCCGCCAGTTGTTCCAGCAGCTCGTGTTCACGAGCGCTTACCGTCTTCGGCACTTCTATCCTGACAACGGCGTAGAGCGCGCCGACGTTGCCATCGGCCGATGCCAGCCCGCGTTTGGCGAGCCGCAATTTCTGGCCTGCGGTCGTGCCCGGTTTCACGCTGAGTTCTACCGTTCCCGCCAGGGTTGGGACGTGTACGCTGGCCCCCAAGACGGCTTCCCAGGGCGCGAGCGGCAGATCGATGTAGAGGTCGCGGCCATCGGGCCGATAGAGCGGGTGAGGCTGCAATTGAAGCGACACATACAAGTCGCCGGGGCGCCCCCCATTAAAGCCCGGGCCGCCCTTGCCGGCTAATCGCAGGCGCTGGCCGTTGGCCGCTGACTTGGGAATGGTGATCCGAAAAGTCCGCGGCACGTGATGCGCGAGCCCGTTGGCGTCGAACTCGGGAAGTCCGGCACTCAGCTCGATCTCGTCGCCGCGATGGATCTGCTCAAGCGACACCGGCGCGGCGATTTCATAGTCCTGCCCGGGCACTGGAAAGCTTTGTCTGCGATGAGCGCCGCCGCTGCCGCCGCCACGGCCAAAGGCTGCGAATAGATCGGCGAGGTCGACATCGTCGAGACCGGCATCGCCTGTATGGAAATGTTGCTGCCAATCCGGTGGCGGCGTGAAGGACTCGCCGGCCGGGTGTTTGCCGAGGTTGTCGTAGGCTTCGCGTTTTTCCGGGTCTTTCAGCGTGGCATAGGCTTCGGCGACCTCCTTGAACTTCGCTTCGCTGTCCGGTTCGGCCGAGACGTCGGGATGATATTTGTGAGCGAGCTTGCGGTAGGCTTTCTTGATGTCCGCGAGTGTCGCGGTGCGCTCGACTCCCAAGGCTTCGTAATAGTCCTTGAATTTCATTTGAGACCCAAAATAAAAGTGGAAGGAGTTTTCGTCTGAGCTAAGACGTCGCGACGGCGGGTATCGCGTTCCCCCGTTTGCATTGCGTGGCTAGCTCGTTGTGGCGGGCAATGACCTCGATCAATCACGTCGATAGAAGAGTGTAAGACAAGGCGGCGCGGTGCGGGAAGTGGCCAGGAAACACGCGCTCAATAGCAATTCGCGCACCCGCGGAGCCGCGAGAGCACCACTTCAGATCGACGTCACCACCATGGCCACCGAGATCACCAGCATGACCGCCGTTGCCATCCAGCCCAGCGCTCGCAACCAGCCCTTGGCCGCAAACTTCCCCATGATGTCCGGACGCGACACTATTTTCATCATCACGAACATGACCGGCACGGCGACGACGCCATTGAGCACGGCGCTCCAGTAGAGGGCCTTGATCGGGTTGATCGACGTGAAGTTGATGATCATGCCGATCAGCGTAGCCACTGCGATAGTCGCGTAAAAAGCCTTCGCTTCCTGCATTTTGCGCGTGAAGCCCACCGGCCAGTTCCGCGCTTCACCAATCGCATAGGCCGCCGATCCCGCAAGAACAGGCACGGCCAGCAAACCGGTTCCAATCAGCCCGACCGTGAAGAACAGCGCGGCGAACGGGCCTGCAATGGGCCGCAACGCTTGCGCCGCTTGCGCCGACGTTTCGATGTCAACGATACCGCCCGCGTGGAGTGTCGCCGCCGTCGTTGCGAGGATGGCAAGCGCGACCAGGTTGGACAGTCCCATGCCCGCGAGCGTGTCGACCTCGATACGGCGCAGCGCCTTGGGACCCTGTTCGGGGGCATCGAATAGATCGAGTCGACGGGGATGTACGTGCATGTCCTCGACTTCTTCGTCGGATTGCCAGAAGAACAGGTACGGGCTGATCGTGGTGCCAAACACCGCCACGACGGCAGTGAGATATGCCGATGTCCACACGGGCCTTGGCAGGACCATGTTGCTCGCGAGTTGGCCCCAGTTGACGTGCGCCACTGCCAGCACGGCGAAATACGCAAACAGCGACAACGTGAACCACTTCAGCACTGCCACATAACGCGTGTATTGCAGCAGCAGTTGCATGGCAACGCAGATCACCGAGAACAGCAGCACGTAGAGCCACTTGGGACCGGGCAGCAACAGCGCGAGGGCATCGGCCATGGCTCCCAGGTCCGCGCCCAGATTGACTATATTCGCGATCAGCAGAAGCGCGACGACCCACTGCAGCAGCCACGTTGAATAGTGCAGGCGCAACACCCCGGCTATGCCGTGTCCCGTCGTGCGCCCGATGCGGGCGCTGATCATCTGGATGGCGACCATGAGCGGGTAGCTGAACAACAGCGTCCACGACAGTCCATATCCGAAGGCCGCGCCCACCTGGCTATAGGTCGCGATGCCGCTGGGATCGTCGTCGGAGGCGCCTGTGATCAGGCCGGGGCCCAGCACGCCGAGCAAATGCGGTTTGGTGGGGCCGATCACCGGATCGCGGCCCTCTGCATCGTATTCCTGGGAAGGCTCGTCCATGATGGCGTGGTGGTATCAGAAGGAAGGGGGGGTGTCCGGCACAGTGCGCGGGCGCGGTCTTTTTGACGGTCTGCCGGCGGCGACGCTTCCTGCAGAAAGCTCCACGATCTCCGACGTGATCTCCTCTTGTCGCAGCCGGCGATAATCGCCGGTCAATGCGTCGAGCTTGTCATGGACGTTCGTGCGTGCAGCGATCATCGCCCGCATGCGCGCTTCATTTTCGGCGGCGAACGACAGCATGATGGCTTCGCAAAGCTGCGCGAAGATGTATTCTTCCGCGAGTTGCGATAACAACTGCTTTGGCGCGAGGTTGATAAGCGGTGGGTTGCGGCGCGCGCTTGTGGGAGACGGTGCCGATGAATTAGCCGAAAAGCGCCCGTAATCGAACGGCAGCAGGGTCTGCTCGACGGTCTGGACGGAGGCGGTTGGGTTCGGTGTAGCGTGAATCACACTCACGCGAGTGGTCTGCCCGGCGACCAGTCGCTGGAACAGAATATGGGTGAGGCGATCGGCGAGTGCGGGCACTTCGTCGGCATGAGTGACCATGGGTGCAGACCAGCCGATGTTCAACCCGCGTTCTGTTGCCGCCACGATCCCGCGGTCACCGAGCAGCAGGTATTCCGTCGATGAAGACTGAGCATTTGCAGCAGCTGGTGCAAGCGCTGTATCGATCACATGTTCGTTGTACGTGCCGACAAAACCCTGTTCCGCGCACAGGACGATCACCATGGCCGTGTCATGCTGCGCGTCCGCGCTTGTGGTTTCCCGCGACGCGTGATCGTCGATCAGAAGTAGCGCATCGCCAATTGCCGCGCCGACAATCCGCGCGCAGGCCCGGATGCCATCCAGCCGGCTGCGCGCTTCACGCGAGCGCGCCGCAGCAATACCGCGCATTGCGCCGACCACCGATTCGAGCCCGTGCACGCCATTCATCCGCGCCTGAACTTCGCTGAGTTTATTGCTCATGTTGAAGCGGCTTCGGGTTTGGTTTCGTTCGTGTGCCCGGCTTCAGGCGCGGCGCTAACTTGCACTGCAAGATCGCGTACGGCGGCTATCAGTGCGGTCAACGTGGCCTCGTCGAGCGTCCCCGTTGCAACCAGCTCAGCGCTCGCGGCAGGCGCACCGTGCACGTCCAGATGTGCCGCAAGTCTCCCGCGAACCGTCGCAATGCAGCTGACCGGCGCTTCATCGAACACGCCATCGGCGAGCGCGGCCAGGAGCGCGATTTCATCGACAGGACGCAGCGCCGCAAAACGCGGCTGTGTAATCAACGCGCGAATCCGCTGGCCACGATCTACTTGTGCCTTGACCCTTGGCTCCATCGCGCCGCCAAAACGCGTGAACATCTCGAGTTCCAGGAACTGCGAATAGTCGAGCCGCAAACGCCCCGATACCTTGCGCAATGCGGGCAATTGCGCCTTGCCGCCGACCCGGCTCACGCTCAGGCCGACATCGACGGCGGGGCGCTGGTTGGCCGCGAACAGCGCGGCGTCGAGCATGATCTGCCCATCGGTAATCGAGATCAGGTTGGTCGGAATGTAAGCCGACAGATTACCGGCATCGGTCTCCGCAATGGGCAATGCAGTGAGCGATCCACCGCCAAGTTCCTTGGACAATTTCGCAGCGCGCTCCAACAGCCGGGCGTGCAGGTAGAAGATATCGCCGGGGTAGGCCTCGCGGCCGGGCGGCTCGCGGGTAAGCAACGCGAGTTCGCGATGCGTCGCGGCATGCTTGCTCAGGTCGTCGATCACGATGAGCGCGTGTTGCCCGCGGTCGCGAAAATATTCGGCGATGGACATACCGCTGAACGGGGCGATCCATTGCAATCCCGGCGACGCTGCCGCCGACGCGACCACGAACACGCATCGCTCGGGCGCGCCATGGCGGCGCACGGCATCGATGACGCGCTGCACGGCGGTCGCACGCTGACCGATCGCGACATAGACGCAGATCATGTCGGTGTCCTTCTGATTCACGATGGTGTCGATCGCAATCGAGGTCTTGCCGGTCGCCCGGTCGCCGATGATCAGTTCGCGCTGCCCGCGACCGATTGCAAACAGCGCATCGATTAGGAGGATGCCTGTGGCGACCGGTTGCGCGACCAGATCCCGGTCGATGATGGAAGGCGCCGGCCGCTCGATCGGCAAATGCGTTTCAGCCGATACGGGTTCGTCGTTGTCGAGTGGCCGGCCGAGCGGATCGACCACTCGCCCGAGCAGTCCGGGACCGACCGGCACTTCCACCACTCGGCCCGTTCCGGTGACGCGTGAGCCGGCGGAAATCGCATCGCCGTCGTCGAGCAGGACCGCGCCAATAGCATCGGCGTCCAGCGTCAGCGCAAAGCCGAACCGGCCGCCCTCGAAGCACAGCAGTTCGTTCAGGCGCACATCGGGCAGGCCTGAGACGGAAGCAATGCCGTCGGACACGTGTTCAACGCGCCCGACAGTTTCCGCCTGCGGCGCAAACTGAGTGCGGGCGAGGGCGGCGCGGCTGCTGGCGAGCCAGTCGTTGTCTGCCGTGGCGGGGTCAGGTCGGTCGAGTGTCATGCGCTGAGGAGCTCCGCTTTAAGGCCGGCGAGATCGTGGCGAAAACTGTTGCGTACGAGTGCGTGCGGCGCTTCCAGTTCGAGCCCTGCAATCACGGCGGGATCGACTGTGATCTGAACCTGCAACGGATGACCGAGCGCCTTCGTGAACGCGGTCTGACATGCCGCCAGTTCATCGCCACTGAGGGTGCGAGGCACGATCAGATGGACCGGATCATCGTTGCCGGTCAGTTGTGCGCGGGTAGCCTCGGGCAGCGCAGCGAGCTCGCGCGCCAGCCCATCGATGAATCCCGCGATCCGCGCCTCGGCGGGCAGGCGGTCGAGTAGCCGCGCGGTGATATCGAGTGCGAATTGCGATGCGCGATCGGAGTCGGCTGACGCGGCCTCGCGCCAGCTGGCATCGATGGCGGTTTGCGCGGCCGTGCGCATCTGGTCCGCCTCGGAGCGGGCCGCGTTCGCAAGCGACGTCTTGAGCTGCGCGGCTTCGGCCGTCGCCGCTTCCAGCAGATGCGTGCGTTGCGCGGCAAGTTCAGCACACTCAGCGGTGGCCTTCTGCTGTTCAACGATGGCCGCAGCTTTGGCTGCGGCGGCATCGGCCATGAGCGCTGCGGCTGCATGCTGGCGCTCCGCCACGATTTTCGCCACCGGCCGGAACAGAAAGCGCGCCAGCAGCCACACGAGCACCAGCGCGTTGACGGTCTGCAGCAGGAGGGTCCACCAGTCGATATGCATGATCAGTGCGCACTCACTTCACGAACGGATTGGCGAACAGCACGAGCAGGGCGATGACCAGACAGTAGATCGCCATGGTCTCGATCATCGCCAGGCCGACGAACAGCGTGCGCGAGATCGTGCCGGCCGATTCCGGCTGCCGCGCGAGCGCGTCCATGGCGGCGGCGACCGCGCGGCCTTCGCCAAGCGCGGGCCCGATTGCACCGAACGAGACCGCGAGCGCTGCGGCGAGAATGCTCACTACCTGGATCAGATTGTTCATTGCTGGCCTGCCTCTTTGCTGGAAGTCTTTGTGGAAGTTTCGGCTAGCGCGGCGCCTATGAAGACCATCGCGAGAACCGTGAAGATATACGCCTGCACTGCGCCGGTAAGCAGGTCGAGCGCCATCAGCGGAATGGGGACGAGCAGTCCGGCGAGCGATAGCACGATGCCCACCACGAAGACCCCGCTCATCACGTTCCCAAACAGACGCACGACCAGCGAGAACGTTCGCGTGATCTGCTCGACCACGTTGAGCGGGATCATGATCCAGGTGGGTTCGGCAAACGTGGCGAGATAACGGCCCAGACCGCGCGTGCGAATGCCGTAGAAAATGGTTGCGAAGAACACGATGAGGGCCAGCGCGGCGTCGGTTTCCACGTGCGCGGTCGGCGGTTCGACACCGGGCAGCAGGGAAGACCAGTTGCTGACCAGGATGAACAGGAAGAGCGTGCCGACCAATGAACGATATCGCTCGGGCTCGGCTTGCATGGTGTCGCGAATCTGGTCGTCCATGGTGCTGACCACCAGTTCGAGCACCGTCTGCATTTTCGATGGCGTGAGCGACAAGCGGCGCGTGTACCAGGCGGCGCCCCCGGCTAGCAGGGCCATGATGACCCATGTTGCTACTACCGGTGACGATACATCGATGGGCCCGATATGGAACAGCGTGGCAGTGACGAGAGGCGAGGCGATCATGGCGTGCTGACCTGTACGCGTCGCAAGATGACGCTGCGCGCCAACAGCAAACCGGCCGCGCCGCATAACAGTGGCCACACGCCAAGTTTAGCCAGGACACCGAAGAGAACGACCACGCCCGCGAGACGTAGGAGTTGCAGGCCGATAGCCTTGGCCGGCGTGCCGGAGATCAGCAGCCGGACGTTCCAGCGCAGGGTCGAGAAGTGGATTGCGCCAGCCGCAAGCCCGACGCTCACACCAATTGCGATCTGGGCTGCGAGCGGTAAGTGATAAGTCATTGCCGATCTCTCCGGGTTTGCCGATGCATCCATTTCCATGCGGACCATAATCCAACGGCTGCGCCTGCCATGAGTAGCGGCGCCGAGAAAAACACGCCGGTGTTGAAGTGCCGATCGAGCCAATGGCCGATGACAAGCCCAAGCAGCGTCGGCACGACGATGGTCCAGCCAAGAATGCCGATCTGGCCGAGACGCACGCCAAGCGATGGTTCCGGCTCTTCCCGCAACTCGCGTTCGCGTTGCACGGCTTGCCGCGCGGCATGCGCCATGCTGTCGTCGTTGCGCTTTGGGTCGATATCGCCAGGTGAGGCTTGAGTCACGGCCCTGCTCCATCGGCCGATCCGGCGCTTGGGCGCAGATATCGGAGCAACTGGCGAACGGCTTGCGCATGAAGACGGGTTTCATCCACGCGCGCACGACGCACTGCGTCGAGCTGCGCTGCGCGCGCGGCATGGACTTGCGCCTCGAGTACTTCGAGCGACACGCCGCTCGTGCCCATCACACCTTCACGGCATGCAATCGATACTTCGTGTCCGCCCGATACGCGCAGCACGCCTTCCTTTACCGCGCAAAATTGTTCGATGCCGTCGGCGGCGTGCCATCGGAGAACGGACGGCGCGAGCACGGTCAGGAACGCCGCGTGGCCCGGCAAAATGCCGAAGCTGCCCGTGGCGTCTTCGGCACGCAGCGCTGCGACCTCCGTGCTGTCGAACAGTACGCGCGACGGCGTGGCGATGACCAGGTGCAGGAGCGCGCTCATGATTCGACCTGTTCCGCAACAGGCCCGGTCTTGGCCGCCGTTGCCGTTGCCGAGGCCGCTTCGCGAGCACGGGCTTCATCGAGTGTGCCGATCATGTAGAGCGAGCTTTCCTGCCAGTTGTCGCAATCGCCGGTGAGGATTGCCTTGCAGCCGGCGATCGTATCGGCGACCGCCACTGAGCGGCCGGGCACGCCCGTGAACGCCTCCGTGACGGTGAACGGCTGGCTCAGGAAGCGCTGCAGCCGGCGAGCCCGTCCAACGATGCGGCGATCGTCCACGCCCAGTTCCTCGACTCCGAGCAGCGAGATGACGTCCTGCAGTTCCCGATAATGTTCGATGGTCTTGCGTACCTCAATGGCAACCGCTGCGTGCTCGTCGCCGACGAAGGCCGGATCGAGCAGGATGGACGACGAAGCGATGGGATCGATGGCGGGATACATGCCCTCGGCGGCCATCGAACGCGACAGGACGATCATGCTGTCCACATGCGCCGCGATGGTCGTCACGGCGGGGTCGGTGAAGTCATCTGCCGGAACATAGACAGCCTCGATCGCGGTCACCGATACACCGCCGACCGACACAATGCGCTCCTGCAGCGCGGCCACTTCGCTTGCGAGCGTTGGCTGATAGCCGACCCGCGAGGGCAGCCGTCCAAGCAGGCCAGAGACCTCGGCACCTGCCTGGACAAACCGGAAGACGTTGTCCATTAGCAGGAGCACGTTCTGGTGGCGTTCGTCGCGAAAATATTCCGCGACGGTGAGCGCCGTCAGCGGCACTCGCCAGCGTGCGCCCGGCGGTTCGTTCATCTGGCCGTAGACCAATACCGTCCGCGGCAGCACGCCGGAGTTGCGCATGTCGAGCAGCATCTCGTGGCCTTCCCTCGACCGTTCGCCGACCCCGGCGAAGACCGAGATGCCTTTGTAGCGTTCGACCATTGCGTGGATGAGCTCCATCACGAGCACGGTCTTGCCGACGCCGGCGCCGCCGAAGGTGGCGGCCTTGCCGCCTTGTGCAAGCGGGGTCAGTAAGTCGATGACCTTGATCCCGGTCCAGAAGATCTCGGTGGCTGCGCTCTGCGATGCAAACGGCGGTGGGGCGCGATGAATCGGGCGGCGCGGGACGTCGTCGGCGAAGGGGGCGCCGCGGTCTCCCGGCGTTCCGGTGACATCGATCAGACGACCTAGCATGGCTTCACCTACCGGCACGAGGATCGGCCCGCCGGAGGCACGCACGGCTGTGCCGCGATTCAGCCCGTCGGTGGATTGGAGCGCGAGTGCGCGGACTGTGTGTTCGTCGAGGTGAGCTTGTACTTCAGCGATGATCGGTGGTCCGCGATCCGTGAAGATGGACAGAGATTCTTCGATGAGCGGTAACGCGGTGTGGTCGAACGCGACATCCACGATTGCGCCTCGTACTGCGACTACGCGGCCTTGGGCGCGTTCACTCGGACTCGCGTTCTCCACGCCATCCGTCAAGGGATGGTTTTCGGTGGATGCGACCGCGGGTCGAGTGTTCAATTTGCTTGCCTTTGGAGGGGGTGTTCTTTCTTGCAACTGAAAGGCGTGTATCGCGTTGTTCGCGGGTCTGGCCGCCGTGCGCGCGCGATCAATAGTGATGGCGAGAGTCAACTGTATCGGGAGGGGCAATCGGATGATTGATCTGTATCAAGGGAAGAGGGGCGATAGCGGTCAGGGGCAGTTCCAGGTTGCGCGGGTTCTGCGTTAGCGGTCGGGTTCATTGCCGGGTTGGTGCTTTCCAGGTCTTCGCGGGTTATGTGC
>NZ_CAXUPU020000039.1:0-69611 GCF_964252755.1 Caballeronia sp. LjRoot29
AGACCGGCAGCAGCGAATTCCCCCGCAGGACGACGTCACGCCGCCATCATCTCCACAATCATTTACTTCTCATCGGTCGAACTACACGCTCGCGGACTATCAACAACCGTTGACGGACTTCCAATTGACTTAGTGGACAAGAGTCAAAGCGTGGTTCGGCCTTGCGTAGTCCGTCAGGGAAAAGGTCTTGCTGCGTTCGTAGCCTTTCGCGGTGAGGGACGGCACGACCACCTTAGCGGATGAAGAATTTATGAAAGGATGCGACGCGGGCCCTAACTCAGCACTGGAAATTCGATATTCGCCAAGACCTGTATCCGGATCCGGTCTGGTACGCAGCCAAACAAAAAGCCGCTACTTCTTTCGAAGCAGCGGCTTTCTTTACAACTTGGTGGCGAATCAGGGATTCGAACCCCGGACCTGCGGATTATGATTCCGTCGCTCTAACCGGCTGAGCTAATTCGCCAAGAGATCGAGATTATGAAGAGGGTTGCGAAACCTGTCAACCCCTTCCAGGCTCATTCCAAGAGACAAGATAGCTCGGAAAACGACCCCCGAAAATCAATCCGAGTCATAAACCGCCGTCCCCCTTGTCTCCTTCACAAACAGCATCCCGATCACGAACGCCGCCAGCGCGATCACAATCGGATACCACAGCCCCGAGAAAATATTCCCCTTCGCGGCCACGATAGCAAACGCCGTCGCCGGCAAGAACCCGCCGAACCAGCCATTACCAATGTGATAAGGCAGCGACATCGACGTGTACCGGATCCGCGCCGGGAACATCTCGACGAGCATCGCGGCAATCGGCCCATAAACCATCGTCACGTAGATCATCATGATGGTCAGGACGACAATCGCCATCGGCCAGTTGATCAGCGCCGGATCAGCCTTCGCCGGATAACCCGCCGACTTCAGCGTGCCAGCCAGCGTCTTGTCGAACGCAGCGCCCTGGACCTTCGCATCAGCGGCCTTGCCGTCATACGTATTGACCACGGTGTCGCCCACCTTGATCTGCGCGATCGTCCCGGCTGGCGCTGCCACGTTCTCGTAGTTCAAACCGGCCTTCGACAACGCGCCCTTGGCAATATCGCAGGAGGTAGTGAATTTCGATGTCCCCACCGGGTTGAACTGGAACGAACACTCCTCCGGGTTGGCAATCACGCTAATCGGCGCCTTGACCGTCGCGGCTTCCAGCGTCGGATTCGTGTAGTGAGCCAGCGCGTGAAAGAGCGGGAAGTACGTTAGGGCGGCAATCAGGCACCCGGCCATGATGATCGGCTTGCGCCCGATCTTATCGGACAGCGACCCGAAGAACAGGAAGAACGGCGTGCCGATCAGCAACGCCACCGCCACCATGATGTTGGCGCTCGTGCCGTCAACCTTCAGCGTCTGCGTCAGGAAAAACAGCGTGTAGAACTGGCCCGTGTACCAAACCACGGCCTGTCCCATCGTCAGCCCGAACAGCGCGAGCAGCACGATCTTGAGGTTCTTCCATTGGCCGAACGCTTCGGTCAGCGGCGCTTTCGACGTCTTGCCTTCCGCCTTGATGCGCTCGAACACCGGCGATTCGTGCAGCTTCAACCGGATCCAGACAGACACAGCGAGAAGCAGGATCGACACCAGGAACGGAATACGCCAAGCCCACGCACCGAACGTTTCCTCACCAACCGAACTCCGCACCAGCAAGATCACGATCAGCGAGATGAACAGCCCAAGCGTAGCCGTCGTCTGGATCCACGCCGTCCACGCGCCGCGCTTGTTGGAAGGCGCATGTTCCGCGACGTAAGTCGCCGCGCCGCCGTATTCCCCGCCGAGCGCGAGCCCTTGCAGCAGCCGCATCGCGATGAAGAGCACAGGCGCCGCAATCCCGATCGTGCCGTATCCAGGCAACAGCCCGACCACGAACGTCGACAGACCCATGATCACGATGGTCACGAGGAAGGTGTACTTGCGCCCGACCATATCGCCGAGACGCCCGAACACAATCGCGCCGAACGGCCGCACGGCAAAACCCGCCGCAAAGCCGAGCAAGGTGAAGATGAAGGCGGCCGTCGGATTGACGCCGGAGAAGAACGTCCTGCTTATATAGATGGCAAGCGAGCCCGCCAGATAAAAGTCATACCACTCGAACACCGTGCCTAGCGATGACGCGAAAATCACGCGCCGTTCTTCGCTCGTCATCGGTGCGTGGGAAATGCGCCCCTCGACCGTTGCCATGAAGTCGTCTCCTGTATTGATCTTTGAATGGCCTCCGCGGATAGCAGCGCCGTGCAACGATTATTGGAGGGAAAACTTACGGCGTTCTGACGAGGAAGGGGTGGGCGTTGAGACGCTTTCTTGTCTTCCTATTGCTCTAAATTCAGCAAATATGTCATCTTCTACGTCAATAAGTTGGCTAACATCCGTTTAAATCGGTTTCTGACAATATGAGGGGCCAGCCTCGATCAGGGTTTGTCCCGGGCAGGATAAACCCGCTTTAAGCCCACTCGTACAAGCGTTCCTGCTTGTCGCGGTGCTTCGCTGTACACGTGATCGTCTATATCGAGGGTGCCGCCGTGCATCGTCACGATCTCCCGGACGATTGCCAGACCCAGTCCGCTGCCATCGCCTTCGCGACCGAGAATGCGATAGAACCGTTCCACCACGCGCCCCCGTTCCGCTTCAGGAATGCCCAAACCCGTGTCTTCCACTTCGAGAAAGACGTGCCGCGTATCGGACTCGTCGGTGCGAACACGGACCGTGATTCGGCCGCCCGGTGGCGTGTAGCGAATGGCGTTATCGATAAGATTCGACAGCATTTCGCGCAACATCACCGCATTGCCTTCAACCTCGACCGGATTCGGCGGTTCCTCATAGCCAATGTCCATCCGTTTGGCCAACGCGGCCTGCACCCAGTCGCGCACGGCGAGCCGCGCGAGATCGGTCAACTCCACGCGCGAGAAAATCTGCCCCGACATCCGGTTCTCCGCCCGAGCGAGCGCAAGCAGTTGCGTCACCAGCCGCGCCGCGTGCTCGGAACTCGTCGCTATCTGTTCAAGCGAACGCTGCACTTCCGCCGATACATCCTGCCGCAACGCCAGCTCCGCCTGCGTCCTCAAACCCGCGAGCGGCGTCTTCATCTGATGCGCGGCGTCGGCTATGAACCGCTTCTGCAACTGCATGTTCTGCTCGAGCCGGTTGAGCAGATCGTTGAACGACGCCACCAACGGCGCGATTTCCGGCGGCGCGCGGCTTGCTTCTAGCGGTGAAAGATCATCGGGACGACGGGCGCGAATATTCGCTTGCAGAGCATGCAGCGGCGCGAGTCCGCGCGACAACCCGAACCAGACCAGCACGATAGCCAGCGGCAAGATCACGAACTGCGGCAGGATCACGCCCTTGATGATGTCGTTGGCCAACTGGCTACGTTTATCGAGCGTCTCGGCCACCTGGACCAGCACCGGGTGAGAGAGCGTCGGTGCTTCCACCGTCGTATAAGCGACGCGGATATCGTTGCCGCGCAGCACATCGTCACGGAACTCCACGATGCCGGGTTGCGGCCGGTCATCGTCGTGAGGCAAGGGCATATCGGCGTCGCCACCTACGAGTTCGCCGCGCGTACCCAGCACCTGGAAAAACACGCTGTCCACGTTGTCCGCGCGCAGGAAGTCGCGCGTGGCGTTCGGCAGCCGCAACTCCGCGACGCCGTTCACCGGCGCGATCTGCCGCGCGAGCACGTACGCATCCGTCTCCAGCGCGCGGTCGAATGGCCCGTTGGCAATCGACTTGGCGACGAGATACGTGACCGCAATGCTCATGGGCCACAGGAGCAGCAGCGGCGCGAGCATCCAGTCCAGGATCTCGCCGAATAGCGAACGCGGTGCGGGCTCGCCGTCGGGCTCGAGCTCGTCGGGCGGCGCGAACGGATTCGCATAACGCGCGTCGCGGGATGCGTCGGGATCGGCTTCCGGCAAATCCGGCGGAGCACGTGACAGCTCGCGCAACGCCGGAGCGGCGCGCTCGGGGGATGCTGGCGAGCCCATGGCGTGATTACTCGTGGTTACGTGTTACTTGTGCTGCGGGCTGGGCGAGACAGGCTCGTCGGCGTTTACCGGGGAGGGCGGTACAGAGGCGGCCACCGCGGCAACGGCTTTTTCAAGGCTATAGCCTAACCCGCGAACGGTTATGATCCGCGCCCCGCCGGGCTCGATTTTTTTTCTTAGCCGATGGACATAGACTTCGATCGCGTTATTGCTGACTTCCTCGCCCCACTCGCAAAGGTGGTTGACGAGCTGTTCCTTCGAGACCAGCCGGCCAACCCGTTGCAACAGGACTTCAAGCACACCGAGTTCACGTGCCGATAACTCGATGACCTGGTCGTTGATCGACGCAATCCGCCCGACTTGATCGAACGCGAGCGCGCCATGTTTGACAACAGTCGGACCGCCGCCCGCGCCGCGCCGCGTAAGGGCGCGCACGCGGGCTTCGAGCTCGTTCAGCGCGAACGGTTTGGCCATGTAATCGTCGGCGCCGAGATCGAGGCCCTTGACGCGTTCGTCGACACTGTCGGCGGCTGTCAGGATAAGCACGGGCATCTGGGAATTGCGGGCTCTGAGGCGTCGCAGGACCTCCAGGCCGGACATCATCGGCAAGCCTAGATCAAGGATCAAAAGGTCGAAAGTCTGGAGCGAAAGTGCGTTGTCGGCGTCCACGCCGTGCCGCACGTGATCCACGGCATAGCCCGATTGGCGGAGTGATCGAATGAGACCATCCGCGAGTATGCTGTCGTCTTCGGCAATGAGGATTCGCATCGTAGTGTGCGCAAAAAGCATTGCCGGCACCGCAATTCGCCCGGCGCGGCGGTCTCCAGGTGTAGTGGTGTTTCGCATGGGTCGAACGTGGCGCTGAAACTACGCGCTTCGATCGGACTTGCAAAAACACCTGTTTTTTTATACAGTGTCTGCAGCAGTGCGCCCAGCAGGAAAAAACTCCCAAGGGCATGCGCCAGACGCCGTTCATCATAGCAAAGGACGATTCATGGAAGATAGCAAGAAAGGCCCGGGCGGGATGTCTGCAGAGAAGAGCAAGGCGCTTGCCGTCGCGCTCGCGCAGATCGAGAAGCAATTCGGCAAGGGGTCGATCATGCGACTCGGCGCTGGCGAAGCCATTGAAGACATTCAAGTGGTGTCGACCGGTTCGCTCGGACTGGATATTGCATTGGGCGTTGGGGGCTTGCCGCGTGGACGCGTAGTGGAAATCTACGGTCCGGAATCGTCGGGCAAGACCACGCTGGCCCTGCAAGTGATTGCGGAAATGCAGAAGGTCGGTGGCACGGCAGCGTTTATTGACGCGGAACACGCGCTTGACATCGGTTACGCGCAAAAGCTCGGCGTGAGTCCGTCGGACCTGCTGATCTCGCAGCCGGACACGGGCGAACAGGCGCTGGAAATCTGCGATGCACTCGTGCGCTCAGGTTCCATCGACATGATCGTGATCGACTCGGTCGCGGCGCTGGTGCCGAAGGCTGAAATCGAAGGCGAAATGGGCGACTCGTTGCCTGGTTTGCAAGCACGTTTGATGTCGCAGGCGCTGCGCAAGTTGACCGGCACGATCAAGCGCACAAACTGCCTGGTGATCTTCATCAACCAGATCCGCATGAAGATTGGCGTGATGTTCGGCAATCCGGAAACCACCACGGGTGGTAATGCGTTGAAGTTTTATGCATCGGTGCGTCTGGACATTCGCCGTATCGGTTCGATCAAGAAGAACGACGAAGTGATCGGCAACGAAACGCGCGTGAAGGTGGTGAAGAACAAGGTTGCGCCGCCGTTCCGCGAAGCCATCTTCGACATCCTCTACGGTGAAGGTATCTCGCGTCAGGGTGAAATCATCGACTTGGGCGTGCAAGCCAAGCTGGTGGATAAAGCCGGCGCCTGGTACAGCTACAACGGCGAGCGGATTGGCCAAGGTAAGGACAACGCACGTGAATTCCTGCGTGAGAATCCTGAAATGGCGCGCGAAATCGAAAATCGGATTCGCGAGTCTCTGGGCGTCAATGCAATGGCCGACGCACTGGCACCGGGCGTTGCCGAAGTGGCGGATGAAGAAGAATGAGTTTTAGGCGGTAAAGATGATGCGCAGCAAGAGCCGGTTCGGATCAAAAACTGGTCGCGATTCAAATCGTGACGCGGAGCAGGACGTAAAGGAAGATCCGGACGGCTCGAAGTCCATCAGTGACGAAGACGAAAGTCTCGGCGCCGAGGAAGGGGTTGCTCGCTATGAGAGAAGTAGCGATCGATTCCGCGCAGCAGCAAGCGAACGCGCCGGTGCGGAGGGATCTGCGCCGGCGCGTCGTTCGTTTGGAAACAGCTTCTCGAAGAGCGGCGGGGTTTCTGGCGAGAAGAGCGTAAGCACTGGATTTAGTAAGGGCGGTGGGTTTTCAAGCGGCAAGAGTGCTGGCAGCAGCAGTGGTAACAGTAGCTTTGCCAGGAAAAGCAGCTTTGGGCGCGTAGGCGATTCAAGCCTGTCGTCTCGCACTAGCAAAGCTGAGGCAATTGCCGCGAGTTTAAAAGAGGCTGACGGAGCAACGACGGAGGACAGCGAGCCGGTGTATGAACGGTCGAGTGATCGTGCATATCCGAAGCGCGGATCGTTCGGCGGTGGTGGGGCGTCGGCGCGGGCATCTGCGAAGAGTGCATCGGCAGATGCGCCCGCTGAATACGAGCGATCGAGTGACCGAAGCAAATTTGGACGCGGCGGGTTGTCTGGACGCAAAGCGGCTGGTCCGGCCTCCAGTAGCAAATCGTCACCTCAGCCTGCTGACGGTGAAGACGTTTTCGAGCGATCGACCGATCGGAACACCAGCCGTCGCAAAACATCGAAGTCTGCAAAACCCGCGGACGAGCAAATCCCCGAAAGCGCTGAAAGCGTAGCGGCGCCGCGTATTGACGAGCATCGAAGTGAATCCGCGCCGCCTGATTCGGCCGCTGAATTCGAAGTGATCGATGCCGAGGAGCGCCTAAGGCGCGCTCGAGCGGTGCTGGAACAGGCTCTTGTTCAATCACAGGCCCTGCCTGCAAAAGCTGCGCGGAAATCGCAATCGAAAACGCCGGTCATTTCTCCGGGCATCGAGCGAGACATCGGCATCGGTGTGGGCGTAGCTGATCCATTCGAGCCTTTCGAACAATGCGCGCCATTAGCGGCGGACACGGTCAGCGAAAGCCAAAACGCCGAATCGGTCTATTCGCGCGGATCCACCGGACGTGGCAAAGCTTCCGCAACCAGCGATTCCAAGCGCAAGGGGCCGCAATTATCCTTACGTGGCCGAGCGCTGGGTTACTTATCGCGTCGAGAACATAGTCGCGCCGAGCTGTCCCGCAAGCTGACGCCGCATCTCGACGAAGGCGATTCCCTCGATACCTTGCTCGACGCGCTCGAGCAAGAAGGGTGGTTATCGAATGAGCGATTTGTCGAGAGCGTAGTTCATCGGCGGGGCACTCGGCTTGGCACAAACCGGATCGTTCATGAGTTGAAGCGCAACGGTATCGACGAAACGCTGATTCAGGACGCGGGCGCCGAACTGAACAAAACCGAGCTCGCCCGCGCTCGCGACGTCTGGAGCAAGAAGTTCGGCGAACTGCCAACCACGCCGGCCGAACGCGCAAAACAAGCGCGTTTTCTCGCGACGCGTGGATTCAACGGCGGGACGATCGTGAAAGTGCTGAAAGCGGGCGAAGACGAATTTATCGACGAATAGGCGTGGGCGTTATTTTGACCCTACGATGCGAACCCCATTGTTGAGCGGAATTCCCCGCCGCTCGCGGCCATATCGAAACAAACCTTTGCTCAAGCCTCCTCATTGCCCTTCAAGCTTCCCTGCGGCAACCCGGTTCGGCTGAGAATGCTCAGTATGGTAAAATTTCGGCGTTTTCTCATTACGGCCTTCCTCTGCACATGCCGCTTTCTCCGCCCGTTTCCCGACAGTTGCGCCATCGCCGCGCGATTCGAATGGAAGCGTTTGAGCGTGAAGATGGCTTGTGGGATATCGAAGCCTGTCTAACCGATGAAAAGCCGCGCGACGTCAAACTCGCGGCGGGCGTCCGGCCTAAAGGCCTGCCGATCCATGAACTCTGGGTGCGTATCACCATCGACCGCACGTTCACTATCGTCGACGCCGAAGCGGCGTCCGAGTGGGCTCCCTATGCCGGTCTTTGCGCAGCATCGAACCCTGCTTATCGCGCGCTCATCGGCCTCAATCTTGTGCAAAATTTCCGTCGTGAATCCAGCCGTTTGCTCGCTGGAACGACCGGTTGCACGCACATCACCGAACTCTGCGCCGTGTTGCCCACAGCCGCTATCCAGGCGTTCGCCGGCGAAGTGTGGAACACCGAAAAAGGCGGCGCGCCGGGCAAATCAGCGGAAAATTCAGCAAGCAACAACGCAGCAGACAGCGCATCAAACAACGCAGCAGAAACCGACAAACCCCCATTCCAGCTTGGACGTTGCAACGCATTGCGTTTCGACGGCGAAGCTGTTCGGCAATATTATCCGCGCTGGTTTGGCCACGCGCCTCGTGGCGCGGCAGACCGGATAGCGGATCAGGACAACTCCAAAAAGGCCGGAAGCGAAGTGGAGCCGGCTCAGCGAAATTAATCGGGATTAGTCGACCCTAAGCGAATTTAGCGAGAGCAGGTTCCGAGAACTGGCCGACCAGGAAACATCAGCGTGACTTCGGACGTGTGGTCTTTTCACGCGGGAAGCGACGCTGAACGTAATTCAGGTATTCCAAGTAAATCGAGCAAGTAATTCAGGCAACTCATTAATCCACGTAATCGAAGTTCAATCCAACTCTCAGACTGAAGGAATCACGCATGAAGATTCACGAGTACCAGGGAAAGGAAATCCTGCGGAAGTTCGGCGTCGCGGTCCCGCGCGGCAAGCCCGTGTTCTCGGTGGACGATGCGGTCAAGGCCGCAGAAGAGCTGGGCGGCCCGGTATGGGTCGTCAAGGCTCAGATTCACGCTGGCGGTCGCGGTAAGGGCGGCGGCGTGAAGGTTGCAAAGACGCTGGAACAGGTTCGCGAATATTCGAACCAGATCCTCGGTATGCAGCTCGTCACGCACCAGACCGGCCCTGAAGGCCAAAAGGTGAACCGCCTGCTGATCGAAGAAGGCGCGGACATCAAGAAGGAACTGTACATCGGCCTCGTGCTCGACCGTATCACGCAGAAAGTCGTGGTGATGGCATCGAGCGAAGGCGGCATGGACATCGAAGAAGTCGCGGAAAAGACGCCGGAACTGCTGCACAAGTTCGCCGTCGAGCCGTCGACGGGTCTGCTCGACAAAGATGCCGACGACCTCTCGCGCAAGATCGGTATTCCGGAAGGCTCGATCCCGCAAGCGCGCGCGATCCTGCAAGGCCTGTACAAGGCATTCTGGGAAACGGACGCATCGCTGGCCGAAATCAACCCGCTGATCGTCACCGGCGACGGCAAGGTGATCGCACTCGACGCCAAGTTCAACTTCGACGCTAACGCGCTGTTCCGTCACCCGGACATCGTCGCGTATCGCGATATCGACGAAGAAGATCCGGCTGAAGTGGAAGCGTCGAAGTTCGATCTGGCCTACATCTCGCTCGATGGCAACATCGGCTGCCTGGTGAACGGCGCGGGTCTGGCAATGGCCACCATGGACACGATCAAGCTGTTCGGCGGCGAGCCGGCCAACTTCCTTGACGTGGGCGGCGGTGCGACGACCGAGAAGGTTACGGAAGCCTTCAAGATCATGTTGAAGAACCCGAACCTCAAGGCAATCCTCGTGAACATCTTCGGCGGCATCATGCGCTGCGATGTGATCGCGGAAGGCGTGATCGAAGCGTCGAAGGCTGTGTCGCTGAAGGTGCCTCTGGTCGTGCGCATGAAGGGCACGAACGAAGATCTCGGCAAGAAGATGCTGGCGGATTCAGGCTTGCCGATCATCGCGGCCGACAGCATGGAAGAAGCTGCGCAGAAGGTTGTCGCGGCAGCCGAGGGCAAGTAAGCGCCAGGTTTAATCCGGCAATTACGAGCGTTCCACCAGACACGAAAGGCGGCGTGCGTGCCTGAGTGCTCCATGAGCATTCGAGGCGCGGGCGGCGTCGACGAACAGAGGTCACAACTATGTCGATTCTGATCAACAAAGACACCAAGGTCATCACCCAGGGTATTACCGGCAAGACCGGTCAGTTCCACACCCGCGCTTGCCGCGAGTATGCGAACGGCCGTGAAGCGTACGTGGCGGGCGTGAACCCGAAGCGGGCCGGCGAAGATTTCGAAGGCATCCCAATCTACGCAAGCGTCGCGGAAGCGAAGGCTGAAACGGGTGCAACCGTTTCGGTGATCTACGTGCCGCCGGCTGGCGCGGCTGCTGCAATCTGGGAAGCGGTCGAAGCCGACCTGGATCTCGCCATCTGCATCACGGAAGGCATTCCCGTGCGCGACATGCTCGAGATCAAGGACCGTATGCGTCGCGAAAATCGCAAGACGCTGCTGCTCGGACCGAATTGCCCGGGCACGATCACGCCGGACGAACTGAAGATCGGCATCATGCCGGGTCATATCCACCGTAAAGGCCGCATTGGCGTGGTGTCGCGTTCGGGCACGCTCACGTACGAAGCGGTTGGCCAGTTGACGGCTATTGGCCTTGGCCAGTCGTCGGCAGTCGGTATTGGCGGCGATCCGATCAACGGTCTGAAGCACATCGACGTCATGAAGATGTTCAACGACGATCCCGACACGGACGCCGTGATCATGATCGGCGAGATCGGCGGCCCGGACGAAGCGAACGCGGCTTACTGGATCAAGGACAACATGAAGAAGCCGGTGGTTGGCTTCATCGCGGGCGTCACGGCTCCGGCCGGCAAGCGCATGGGTCACGCAGGCGCGCTGATTTCGGGCGGTGCGGATACGGCCGATGCCAAGCTGGAAATCATGGAAGCATGCGGTATCACCGTTACGAAGAACCCGTCGGAAATGGCGCGTCTGTTGAAGGCGATGCTGTAAGGGTTTCAGGAACGGCTGATCGACAGAAAACGCGGGGCTGCGCTATGCTTGCGTAAGCCTTTCGTAAAACGTCGGTTCTAAAAGCGGGGGAGCTAAGGCTTCCCCGCTTTTTTTATCGCGCGTTTTTTCTGTCGTTATCGTTTATTGGTTTTTCATGCTCGAATTTTTCGCCACGCTCCATTGGGGCGCTGTTCTACAGATTATCGTTATCGATATCCTCCTCGGCGGCGATAACGCCGTTGTCATCGCGCTCGCCTGCAGGAACTTGCCGGCAGAGCAACGCACGCGCGGCGTGCTGCTCGGTACGCTCGGCGCCATCGTGCTGCGGGTCGCGTTGATTGCATTTGCCGTCGTGCTGCTCGATATCCCATTCCTCAAGTTCGTCGGCGGGCTGATGTTGTTGTGGATCGGCGTGAAGCTGATGATGCCGGATCACAGCGACCCGGATATCAAGCCGACCGACCAGCTTTGGGCCGCGGTCAAGACGATCATCGTGGCCGATGCCGTGATGAGCCTCGACAACGTGATCGCCGTCGCCGGTGCTGCAGAAGCGGCCGATCCGCAGCATCGATTGGCGCTGGTTATATTTGGCTTGCTGGTGAGTATTCCGTTGATCGTGTGGGGCAGCACGCTGGTGCTCAAGCTGCTCGATAAATTCCCGATCGTGATTGCACTCGGCGCTGGTTTGCTCGGGTGGATCGCAGGCGGATTGATGATCGATGATCCGTTTCTGGACCGCTGGCCCGCATTGAATGTGCTGGGCGCCGAGTACACGGCGCACGTGGCCGGCGCGGTGCTGGTGCTGGCTTGCGGCTGGTACTTTCGGCGGCGTGTGTTGGCCAGGGAAGCGAAAGTCGCGCACTGATTTTCGGTCAAGCCATAGGCCGTCAGGCTGACTGTTGGGACCGGTTTGTACTCAATAAGATCGAAGCGTCTGGATTGCATTACGCAACCAGGCGCTTCGTCTTTTTGGGGGTTCGCAATGGCAGCAGCAATGACAGCAGCGGTGTGCAGGGTAGATGGAGCGAGTAGCGGTAAGGCGTGGTTTCGAAGGCTGGTTACGCGCGGCAAGAAACGGCGCTTCGGGATGGGTTTCACGTTGATCGAGTTGATGATCGTGCTGGCCATTGTTGGCGTGGTGGCGGCGTATGCCATTCCGGCTTATCAGGATTATCTGGCGCGTAGCCGGGTGGGCGAGGGTTTGTCGCTGGCGTCGTCGGCACGGTTGGCGGTGGCAGAAAATGCCGCGAGCGGCTCTGACTTGGGTGGTGGATATTCGTCGCCGCCGGGAACGCGGAACGTGGAGTCAATTCACGTCGACGATACCAACGGGCAGGTCACTATCGCGTTTTCCACGCGTGTGGCGCCGGCTGGATCGAATACGCTGGTGCTTGTGCCGTCAACGCCGGACAACGCCGAGACGCCGACGGCACGTACCGTTCTGACGAAGGGTTCGGTTCAGGCTGGATCGATCACGTGGGAATGTTTCGCCGCCACGAAAACGGCGTCTTCCTTGCCGGCGCCGGGCGCGGGTCCTTCACCTTCGGAAGCACCCACATTACCGCCTAATCTCGCTCCGCCGGAATGCCGGACTTAGCGAGTCGAGAGGCTTTGAGTAAAGCTGAAAGGCTGTCCGCATGAAACCGTAATCGCGGTGCTTCGTCGTCGTGACGCTTGTGAGCGAGCACGCGGATTGCGGGCAGTCTCGATGTTTTGCCGAAACCACCACGGAATTTTCAGGAATGACGGTGATTTCGGCGCATTTCCTGCCAGGCGCCGCACAGCATGAGTAATTTTTTGTATAGTGCGCCGGTTGCCGACGTTCCCGACCCCACATGCCTTCAAACATCGCGCGCTACCTTTCTCTTGCTGCCCTCTGTCTGGCGCTGACGATCCCGTTCGCGGTCGTCAACCACACCTATCCCATTCCGACCTTCTACGCCGAGTTCAGCGCGCTTGCACTGTTCCTGATGCTTGGCGGGGGAATGGCGCTGATCGTGCGGATGTCCGAGCCGCGCGTGCCATTCGCGACTCCGGTTATCGCGTTGATGCCGCTTGTGCTTGGGCTTCTTCTCGTGGCGCAGACCGTGGTTTTGCCCGTGTCGCAGCCGTCGATGAACTGGCTCGGCGGCGGCTATTTGCTGGCATCGTTTATCGCGGTGCATACGGGTTATGGCTTCGTGCGCGCGGGTCTTGGCGAGAAGGTGTTGCGCTGGGGCGCGGCGGCGTTGATCGTCGGTGGGCTGTTCGCCGTGTTTTGCCAAGTTGTGCAGTTGTTCCACATGGAGTCGAAGTTTTCGCCGTTCGTGGTGGCTTACAACGTCACGATCGAACGTCGGCCGTTCGGCAACATGGCGCAGGCGAATCACTTGGCCACCTACATTGCGTTCGCGACGGCGGGTGCGCTGTATCTGGTGCAGACACGACGGTTGCCGGTGGTCGTCTGGTTCGTCTTGTCCGCGATATTTTCAGCAGGTCTCGCGCTAACCGTATCGCGCGGACCTTGGTTGCAGATGGGCGTGATCGTATTCGGCGGACTCTGGATGGCCTTCATTCAGGGCCGTTCGACCGTGGCCGATGACCCGGATGGACTTGCTAGCCAGGCGGCTCGCAGCAGCAAAATGCGCGCGTGGTTGATTCCGATCGTGTTGCTGGTCTTGTTCTTCGCCGTGAACGCGGTGATTCGCTGGGCGAACTTGCGTTTTCAGCTTGAACTCGGTCAATCGGCGGCCGAGCGGATGCAGGACGCGAACCAGATTGCGCCGCGGCTTGCGCTGTGGAAGTACGGCTGGACCATGTTCCTGACGCATCCGTTGCTGGGTGTCGGCTGGGGTGAGTTTCCGCTGCATCAGTTCGAGTTTGTGCGGGAGCTGGGTGGTGTTGAGATTGCGAATAATTCGCACGATATCTTCATCGACTTGCTTGCGAAAACCGGTCTGCTCGGCATGGCGATCATCGTGTTCAGCGTGGGCTGCTGGCTCGTCCGCGTGCTGCGTGCGCCGCATACACCTGCGCGGATTTTCGCGTTGTCGCTGCTGGGCGTGCTGATGATGCACGCGCTTGTTGAGTATCCCCAGCAGTACATGTTCTACCTGATGCCCGCGATGCTGATTTTTGGCTTGCTCGAAACGCGGCCGTTGCGGTGGGTATCGCGGCCGTTTTCTTATGGTTTGTATGTTGTGCTGGTGGTGCTTGGACTTGCTTCGCTGTACCCTATCTTGCGCGATTACAACCGCTCGGAAGTGCTCTATTACGGTTCGCAGCCGGCTGAGCAATATCGTGCGGATCCGTCGTTTTTGTTCCGAGCGTGGGGTGAATACGGCGCCGCGACATTGCTGCCGATGAACAGCCAGGACCTTGCGACGAAGCTCGCGATGCATCGTCAGGCGCTGGCGTTGTTGCCGGGGGAAACGGTGTTGCGGCGTTATGCGGTGTTGCAGGCGTTGGCGGGACAATCGCAGGACGCGCTCGATACCATCGCCCGGTTGAAGATATTCTCCACCGAGCTTCACGACTGGCCGCAACAGCTGTCGGACGTTTATCAGTTACTGGATGAACAGGGCAAGCCGCTCGCCGGGTTTAAGGCAGAACTGATGAAGATGTATGGCGTGCCGGCACCGACGACTAATGACGATGACAGTGATGACGATGATTGAGGGGCGGCCTGATCGATAACTCGATGAGACCGAAAGTCTTGAGTTCGAAGAGATCGATCAGGGTTAAAGCAAAGGCAGTTCCGACTCGCGTTGGAACTGCCTTTTTCTTGGCTAAAACGGAGGCGTTCCACGCTCAACTCCCCACCACCCAATCCCCCGATTTCCCGCCGTGCTTCTCCAGCACTTTGACATTGGTGATCGTCATTCCGCGATCCACCGCTTTGCACATGTCATAAACCGTCAGCAGTCCCACTTGCACGGCGGTCAGCGCTTCCATCTCCACGCCGGTACGCCCGACCGTTTCCACGCGTACTTCGCAAAACACGCCCGGCAAATTTTCATCGATCGAAAAATCCACCGCCACTCGCGTCAATGCCAGCGGGTGGCATAACGGGATCAGATCTGAGGTGCGTTTCGCGCCCTGGATCGCTGCGATTCGCGCGACGCCGAGCACATCGCCTTTTTTAGCCTTGCCGTCGCGGATCAGCGCGAGCGTGGCGGGTAGCATGACGATCGACCCGCGCGCGATTGCCACGCGACGCGTCTCGCTTTTATCGCCGACATCGACCATGTGGGCTTCGCCAGAAGCATCGAAATGTGTAAGTCCGGACATAAACTCTCCTTGCAACGGGCGCTCATCATAACAGCGGCGCACGGGTGGTCCAGCCGGGCGCACGCTGCTACGATAAGCCTTTCAAGTCGTTTTCGCTTATCCGTTCGCAGCGTTTCGGCCGATGGCCGCGAGCCGCCTCGGTGACCGTATAGCAGAGTTTGCCATGCGTCCAAATCGACTAGTTGCCGCCGTGTTGTGCCTGACCGTGGCCGTGCCGCCGGGCGCGTTCGCGCAAGCGGTTTCGGCCGCGCAAAGTGCGAATACGTCGAACACATCGAACACCCCGCTCACCACCGTCCCCCGCCCGGATCCCGCACCATCTCGGGCGACAAACCCAAGCATCGACGCCAACGTCTTCGGTCTCTACGGCGGCGCCGAAACCCGTTTCGCGAACCGTCCGGGTGAAAAAGCGGGTCTCCAGGCATCGATGAACACGCTCCAGTTGCCCGATCTCGGCGATGGTTCCGGCGGCACGCTGACCCCGCAAGCCGAGCGTCGCATCGGCGAACGGCTGATGCGCGATCTGCGCCGCGATCCCGATTATCTCGACGACTGGCTCATCCGCGACTACCTGAACTCGATTGCGGCGCGGTTATCGGCGGCGGCGACATCGCAATATATCGGCAGCTATCTGCCCGACTTCGATCTCTTCCCCGTCCGCGATCCGCAAATCAACGCGTTTTCGATGCCCGGTGGTTTCATCGGCGTGAACACGGGCCTGATTGCCACGACCGAAACCGAGTCGGAGCTGGCATCGGTGGTCGGACACGAGATGGGGCACGTGCTGCAGCGGCACATCGCTCGCATGATGAGCACGGGCGAGCGCAGCACTTACGCGGCGCTCGCGGCCATGCTGTTCGGTCTGCTGGCGGGCGTGGTGGCGCATAGCGGCGACCTGGGCATGGGCATCGCGATGGGCGGGCAGGCCTTCGCTATCGATAGCCAGTTGCGTTTTTCGCGCGCGGCGGAGCGCGAGGCGGACCGCGTCGGCTTCCAGATGCTGAGCGCGGCCGGCTACGATCCCTACGCAATGGTTGCCTTTTTCGCGCGCCTCGACCGTACGGCCATGGGCGATAACGGCCTGCCGCCGTATCTGCGCACGCATCCGCTGACCGGCGAACGCATGGCCGATATGGAGGACCGGGCACGCCGGGTGTCGTATCGACAACCCCGGCAGGGTCCGGAGTACGGTTTTGTGCGGGCGCGGGCGCGCGTGTTGCAGGGGAAGTCGGCGAGTGAATATCGCGATATCGCCAGCCGCTTGCGCTCTGAAATCAACGATGAAACCGCGCTGAATGTATCGGCGAACTGGTACGGAATCGCGCTCGCGCAGACGCTGGTCGGCGATTACGGCGCGGCCACTGAAGCGCTGGGTGAAGCGCGGCGGGCGTTTGAGAGTCGCGACGTGGCGGGGAATTCGGACGCGAGTGCGGCAAAACGCGAGCCGGGCATGCGGTCTATATCGGCGGAATCACGCCGGATGAGGTCGAGCGCCTCAGGGACACGGCCGGTATCGATCACGAGTGAAGCGGGCGACCGGTCGCGTCCGCAACTCCGGCAAAGCGCGGCGGCCACGCCGCCGGCATCGCTGGAATCGTCCGGAAGCGCCACTGCACAACGCGTTGAAAAAAGCGCTGCAAGCGCACCATCGATCGATGTCGCCTCGCTCGCCAGCACGGCTCTCGCATCCCTAAATGCTGCGAGTTCGTCAACCGCCCCAACCGTGAACCTTAGCCCCATCGTCGTAACAAGCCGTGTGCCCCGCAGTTCGCCGAGTCTCGATGTCCTCGCCGCCGAGATCGCGCGCCTCTCAGGTCACGGCGCCGAAGCCGTCCATCTCGCCGAAATCGCTCAAGAGCGCTGGCCCGATTCCCATGCTGCCGTCGAAACGCACTTGCAGGCGTTGTTATCGGCGCATCGATTCACCGATGCCCAGACGCTCGCCCGCCGCGAAACGCGCGACGATCCGACCCAGCCCGACTGGTGGCGATATCTGGCGCAGGCGAGTGTCGGCGCGAATGATCCGATGCAGCAGCATCGCGCCATGGCCGAGAAGCTTGCGCTCAATGGCGCGTGGCCTTCCGCAATCCGGCAATTGGAAGCGGCCCGCGATCTCAAGAGCGCGAGCTTCTACGATTTATCGACGATTTCGGCGCGCCTGCGCGACTTCCAGGCACGCTACAAGGAAGAGCGCGAGTTGGAGAAGGACGATAGTTAGGAAGCTTTACGACGCCGCCGCCCTCGCCGCCGGACTGGTGACGAAGCCAAACTTGCCCGGTACATCCACTCGTTCGATATGCCCCAGCGTCAGGTCCAGGCCAGCGGCGAAATGGAATACGCCGTTGTCATCGTCGAGATCGGCGTGCGTGGAAAACAGATCGAGATCGTGATCGTGCAATGCGGCGATACGGAGCGAACGGGCTCCTTCCGACACATCGGTGCCGTCCGAAAACAGCACACCGCCTTCATCGTCGAGCCAAACTGCCGTCGGCTCAAACTGCCCGCCTGCGTGATCGGTTAACCGCAGCGCGCCTTCCAGTTCACTCAGCCGCACGATCCACGGCGTGTATCCCAGTTCTACATACACGCGCTGCGGGCCGTTTTGGAAGAACCACTGGCCGTCGGCATCGGCGGCGTAATTGCGGTTGATGAAACCCAGCAACGCGTCGTGCCGGATGATATCGCCGGGAAGGCCTGCTGCCTGCGTGGCGTCGTCACGCATGCGCCACTGGCCGCGCCGGTCGAGCAGCAGCCAGCCGGTGCAATGCGGAACGTTCGGCCATTTGGCCAGCGCCTGTTTGACAATCTCATCCATGCTCGGAATCCGTTTGGTGTGGAGCGTGATGCGGGTGATCCACGTGATACACATGGGTCTGCAAATAGCCGAAAACCCGCTGCGACAACCAGTCGATTCGCCCAGGAAACGGCCCAGTCATGAAACCGACGTGGCCGCCATGCTCGGGTTGATCGAGGGTGACCGCCGCCGAAACTTCCGCCGCCGACGGCAACACGCGCCCAGGCAGGAACGGATCGTTGCGGGCGTTCAAAACCAGCGTTGGAATGGCGATGCGCGGCAGATAGGGCCGCGTGGTCGCTCGGGTCCAGTAGTCCTCGGTATCGCGGAAACCGTGAACGGGCGCGGTCACGGCGTTATCGAAGGCGTGCATGGTGCGGGCCGCGAGCATGGCGTCGCGGTCGAACAGGCCGGGATACTGGTCGAGTTTCGCCAGCGCCTTGCGCTTGAGCGTCTTGAGGAAGTTACGCGTATAGACCATGCCGAAACCCTGCGATATTGCGTGGCCGCCGGCGTGGACATCGAGCGGAGCGGAAATCGCGGCGGCTGCATCCAGGATGGCGGTCGCGTCCTGTTCCTGCTCACAGAGCCATCGCAACAGCACATTGCCGCCCAGCGATACCCCCGCCGCGATCACCGGCCCGGCATGTTGCGCCTTCAATCGACGCAAGACCCAGTCGACTTCGGCGCTATCGGCGAGATGGTAGAAGCGCGGAAGGAGATTCATCGAACCGCCGCAACTGCGGAAATGCGGCACGACGCCAAACCAGCCGCGCGCCTTCGCTTCGGCCATCAGCACGCGTGCGTAATGCGAGTCGGAGCTGCCTTCGAGGCCGTGGAAGAGTACGAATAGCGGAGCTGTCGGGTTGGGAGCTGGCGCCGCGCCCGAGCCGCGGTTTGCGGCTTCATCGAACGATTTCGCGACGGAGTCGGCGTCGCGGAGTTCGCCCGGAGCAGGATGCGAAGGTTGCGAGCCGTTAGCGGTGGCGGCATCGGAATGACCCCGCTCATTGCCTTCACCTTCAACGTCATAAGCCAGCCAGTCGAGATCGATGAAATCGCCGTCCGGGGTGTTCCACCTTTCCCGTCGATATTTCACCGCCGGCCGCGGCGCGAATAACGCCGGAACAATAGTCTGCGCGTGCGCGGTAGGTAGCCATCGAGGCGCCCGGTACAGCCATTCGGCCAGTGGTTCAAGCGTTGCCTGGCTTACCGCGTCGAGAGCGGCCGAGGCGTTTTGCTCAAGCGCGGAGGGAGGCTCCAGCGCCGGAGCGTCAGGGATGAGATGAGCGTGCTCGCGTTTCATGGCGCGTCTTCAAACAGGATGCAGGATGCGAACGGATGCCGACGGTCTGCAGATCAAACTATGACAGCAATCGTCGAGCCGCGGACGCCGGCCACCTCGCCGAGCCGATCCGCACAAACGATGTCAATGCAGTGGACCTTGTCCATGTCGCATTTTCGCCGCAACTTGGCCTGCGGCTTCGTCTGGCATCGCACTAGCGTGGATATGTGCAATGCGCCATTCACCACGTTCGTGGACCATTACATACGTGCTGAACACCATGACGGGCGTGCTGCCCGGTTCGGAGGGCTGATGTGCTTCGGCGATGGCGTACACCACGGTGCCGAGACTGTCGTATACACGGATATCGAGCGGCTCGACCGTGACCGGCTGGTTCCCCAGTTGCGTCGCCAGGCCCGCGCGAATACTGTCCAGGCCGCTCAGATGCGAGCCGTCCGCACAAATAAACGTGGCGAATTCCTCGTCGATCCAGAGCGCCATGATGCTGTCGATATTGCCCTCCGCGACAGCCTGGTAATAGGCGTTGAGGGTATCGGCGGCGGCTTCGAAGAGGCGGGCAAAACGTGGCATGGCTAGTGGGTCTCTAACGGTCGATGCACGGCGCCGATGTTCTCTGACAGCAAGGCGCGACGGTTCGGTCAAGTTTCAAAAGCATGCCCCGGCTTAGGGACATTGGCATGTCAGGACTTGCCAGGAGCCGCAAACACGCCGCCGATAGGAACTCGGGAGGACGCGGACACGGCGCCGGGAAAGCTGGCGTGGCGGATGTTGCCCTGACGAAGTCATGAAGCAACCTTCGAAGCGGCCGGGCCAAACCCGCTCGGTCAGACTCGCTCGATCTTCTTGAGCTGCGTCGCCGAAGCCGCTCCAGCACAACCCGCTTTAATGATGCTGCATCATCAGCATGCCGCGTAAATCGCCGAAAACCTGCTCGGCGCCGAGTTCACGCAAACAGTTCAAATGACCCAGCGGACACTCGCGGGCAAAGCAAGGACTGCATTCGAGGTGCAGCCATTGTACCTTTGCGAGATCGGACAGGGGCGGCGTGTGGCGCGGGTCGGTCGAGCCGAACACGGCCACCAGCGGGCGGCGCAGCGCGGCGGCAACATGCATCAGGCCGGAATCGTTGGTGACGACCGCGCTCGCGCGCGAGATCAGCGCGCAGGCTTCGCCGAGAGACGTCTGGCCGCACAGGTTGCGCACGTTCGGCGCGCGATCGGCAATGGCCTGTGCGATGGGCGAATCTTTCGGCGACCCAAGCGCGACGATCCGCGCATACGGGAACGACTGCGCGATGAACTGCGCAAGCGTCGCGAAATGCTCCGGCGGCCAGCGTTTTGCGGGACCGTATTCCGCGCCCGGGCAAAACACGACGAGCGGCGCGCGGGTATCGAGATTAAAGCGGGCGGAAACGCGCGCCGCTTCGTTCAGGTCGGTATCGAGTCGCGGCACCGGCATGGGAACCGTAGCGTTTTCCTGCATCCACGGCAGCTTCGCGCCCGGCGCGTAGGCGAGGGCGGCGTACTGGCCCACCATGGGCGGACGTTGCCCCTTGGCCGGATTCGCGTGCCGCACGTTGAGCAGGCCATAACGGCTCTCACCCGTATAGCCCACCCGCAGGTTGATCCCCGCCATCCACGGAATCAGCGCCGACTTGAACGAGTTCGGCAGCACGTACGCGGCGTCGTAACCCACGTCGCGCAGATCGCTCGCGAGTTGCCATCGACGCAGCATTTGCAGCTTGCCGTGGGCGAGATCGGTGGCGTAGACGTCGTGGATCTCGGGCATGCGTTCCAGCACGGGCGCGACCCAGGCGGGTGCGACAGCATCGATGACCATGCGCGGATGCAGCTTTTTCAGCAGCGAAAACAGCGGCTGCGCCATCAATGCGTCACCAATCCAGTTCGGGGCGATAACCAACGCGCGACGCATCTATGTAAGTTCCAGTCTCAAAAATAACGCAGCTCACACCTTGGCAGGCGGACGCGTTGTTGCAATTTTGGGAGAAGGCGCCCGGCATCCAGTGTCCGATGTCGAAGCGCGAGGTGTTGTGCTCTCAGTGATTTCAGCGCATTCAGGATACGGAGCGCGGCCGGAGCGTGAGGTTCAACGGGATCGGCGGCAGCATAGGCTGATTGCAGCACAACATGACGAGTGACCGCGAGAAATAGCGGGCGGCGTGATTCAAGCCGCAAACCGCTTGTCCCCGCGAAGTCGAAAATTCGCGAAGATTCAATGACCCTTGATGTGTTCGCCGTCTTTCAGCTTATAGCGCGTGCCGCAATACGGACAACGTGCTTCGCCGTGGGAAATATCGAGGAAAACGCGCGGATGCGTGCTCCAGCGCGGCATGTTCGGGTTCGGGCAAAACGCCGGCACATCTTTCGCCGACAACTGGACCAGCGGCATTTCCTTCAGTTCGCTCATGAGGAATCTCGTTCGTTCTAGTCTGGGGACGCGGTGAGCCTTGTTTTCGAGTCCGGTATTCCTCAAGACTCGAAAAACCCGGCTCACCGCCGTACTTCATGCGTCGGGTAGCGCGTTAAGTTACTTAACCTGCGCAAGCCAACTGGCGTACTTTTCGTTCTTGCCGCTCACGATATCGAAGAAAGCGCTTTGCAGCTTCTCCGTGATCGGACCACGCTTGCCTTCGCCAATGGTGCGATTGTCCAACTCGCGGATCGGCGTGACTTCAGCGGCCGTGCCGGTGAAGAAGGCTTCGTCGCAGGTGTAGACCTCGTCGCGCGTGATGCGCTTTTCGATCACCTGAATGCCGAAGTCGCGTGCGAGCGTGATGACCGTGTCGCGCGTGATGCCGTCCAGGCAAGACGCCAGGTCCGGCGTGTACAGCTTGCCGTTGTTCACCAGGAAGAAGTTTTCGCCGGAGCCTTCGGACACGTAGCCGTCGACGTCGAGCAGCAGCGCTTCGTCGTAACCGTCGGTGATGGCTTCCTGATTGGCCAGGATCGAGTTCACGTACCAACCCGACGCCTTCGCGCGAACCATGGACACATTCACATGATGGCGCGTGAATGATGACGTCTTGACGCGGATGCCCTTCGCAATGCCGTCGTCGCCGAGATAGGCGCCCCACGGCCACGCGGCAATTGCGACGTGAATGGTGTTGCCTTTCGCCGATACCCCCAGTTTCTCCGAGCCCACCCAGATGATCGGCCGGATGTAGCACGATTCCAGCTTGTTCACGCCGACCACTTCGAGTTGCGCGGCTTCGAGCGTTGCATGGTCGAACGGCACTTCCATCTGGAAGATCTTGGCGGAGTTGAGCAGGCGCTTGGTGTGGTCTTTCAGGCGAAAGATCGACGTGCCGTTGCCGGTCTTGTAGGCGCGCACGCCTTCAAAAACGCCCATGCCATAGTGCAGCGTGTGGGTGAGCACGTGGATGTTGGCGTCGCGCCAGTCGATCAGCTTGCCATCCATCCAGATCTTGCCGTCGCGGTCGGCCATTGACATACGATTTCTCCTGGCGAGTAGTGTGCAGATATTGAGTGGGCTGCCCGGTTTGCATCAGCGCGTTTCAGCGGCTGATCGTCCGTGTCTTTCGCTGTTCCGAGCCGGGGCGCCTGTCCGGAGACGGCACTAGGGGCAGGGGATTCCAGCGTAAAACCGGCAAACAGCCGGGCGGCCAAAGACCGTCATTTTAGCGTCTTTTCGATCAAAAAATGGGCGTCGTCGGCCATTTGGCGCCTTTCACGACGCTATAATTTGCCTTTCGCCGCCGCGCGATGTGCTCAAGGTGCAGTCAGCGTCGTGGTTCGAAAGCAAACCGTGAGGAACGTCCGGAGGCCGGCCTCTGGGTCGGTCAGCCTGACGGGACGTAAGACTCGGCGTGATTCAAGGCTCGGCATAGCGGCTTCGAGTCGGGTTTCAGTCATCCTGGACAGTGATTCAGTCTCGATCCGCAACGGGTCGGCGCTGGTCGTCGGGCCTTCGCCGTTCTTCGCCCGTTCTTCGCCGAATCCGCTGGATTCGCCGCTCCACCGCACAAGCACACCGCGACTCGCACCAATCCATGTTCGACCAGCTGTCAGACCTTAACCGACGCGCGTTTCTCGATGGCGTCAAAACCCTCTCCCCGGCGGTTCCGGCCACGTTCTCGTGGGGTCTTGTCACAGGCATCGCGATGGCGAAGTCGGTGCTGACCGTGCCGCAGGCGCTCGGCATGTCGCTCGCGGTCTACGCGGGATCATCGCAACTGGCTGTGCTGCCGTTGTTCGCCGCCAAGCTTCCGCTCTGGACCATCCTGCTGACAGCCGCCATGGTCAACTTGCGGTTCGTCATTTTTAGTGCCGGGCTTGCGCCCCATTTCGCCTATCTGCCGTTGCGCCGCCGGCTGGTGCTCGGCTATTTCAATGGCGACATCATTTACCTGATGTTCCAGAAGCGTAATTTCCCGATCGGATATCAGCCGGGCAAGGAGGCGTTTTTCTGGGGCATGGCCGCGACGAGCTGGTCGTCCTGGCAGATTTCGTCCATAGCGGGAATCCTGCTCGCGAGCCTTTTCCCCGATAACTGGGGCCTCGAGCTTGCCGGCACGCTTGCGCTGATCCCGCTGATTGTCTCGGCGATTGCCACGCGCTCCACGCTCGCGGCCGTTGGCGTGGCGAGCGTGATCGCCTTGGTGGCGCTGGACTTGCCGTATCGGCTTTCGTTACCGCTGGCCGTGGCGGCGGCCCTGCTTGCAGGAACATTCGCCGATGTCATGGCCGAGAAGCTCGGAGCACGACGCAAGACCAGCGGCGGGACAAGGCGTGTAGACGTTGCGGAAAATCCCGCACCCCGTCACATCGAAACTGAGCCACTGAACCCCTCGTTCGATCCTTCATCCGGTCTCGACAAAGCGCCGGTCAGCCCCAAGGCCACCCGGAGCGCGCGGTGAGCGCCGCGCAAGTCTGGCTGGCTATAGGAGGAATGGGGCTGATCACGAGCATTACGCGCGCCTTGTTCCTGATCGGCGGTGAACGCATGATCCTGCCCGAACGTGTCCAGCGCGCGTTGCGTTACGCACCGGCTGCCGCTCTGGTCGCGGTCGTCTTGCCGGATATTCTGACAACATCGACCGGCCTGTCAGTCGCTTTCTCGAATCACGCGCTCTACGCGTCCCTCTGCGGTCTCGCCTGGTTTCTTTGGCGCCGCGGCATGCTGGGGACAATCGTCGTCGGCATGATCGTCTTTACGCTATTGCGGCTGTTCGCCTGACGCTGGTTTTGCTGCGGCGCGTCATGCAGCAAGTCATGCAAGCCATCGCAAACTCACCAATCCCGAATCCTGGGGATTTGCGTTTCCTGCGTCGGACGGGCATGGGTATCGGTTAAAATGGCGCTCTCGCTGTCGTATCGAATGAGGTCGAAACGTGTATCCGGCAGTCACCGCACACCAGCTTCACTCGCTCCATGCTTCGCTGCAACGCCTCGTTGGCCGGGCCTTCAGGGCACCGGCGAAAGGCGCGGCACGCCTCGTTTCGTCATCTTCGCATTACCTTGTTTGTCCAGATCGTTGTTCGACCCGTGCGACGTTGAGTACACGCCGGCTTGGCACCGGAATGGTTTTGAGCACTTCAATTTCCCCGTAGCGACCTTGTGAGCCCGCTGGCCTAAAGCCACGGCGCGCAGATTCAATTCGCCCGAACCGCTTTCCAATTACTCGCTCACCCGCTGACTCCCATGACGAAAGTATTGCGTTTCACCGATCTGATCGCCGAAGGCAAAGTGTCCGGCAAACGTGTTTTCATCCGCGCCGACCTGAACGTCCCGCAGGATGACCAAGGCAACATTACCGAAGACACGCGCGTGCGCGCCTCGGTGCCGGCCATTCAACAAGCGCTGGCAGCAGGCGCCGCCGTGATGGTCACGTCCCATCTCGGGCGCCCGACGGAAGGGCAGTTCAAGCCGGAAGATTCGCTCGCGCCGGTGGCGAAGCGTCTGGGCGAATTGCTTGGCCGCGATGTCCCGCTGATCGCCGATTGGGTCGACGGCGTGCAGGTTCAGCCGGGTCAGGTCGTGCTGCTTGAAAACTGCCGCTGCAACAAGGGTGAGAAAAAGAACGACGACGCGCTGTCACAGAAGCTCGCCAAACTCTGCGATATCTACGTGAACGACGCGTTCGGCACGGCGCATCGGGCCGAAGCGACCACGCACGGCATCGCGAAATATGCGCCTGTCGCGTGCGCCGGCCCGCTGCTCGCCGCTGAACTCGATGCATTGGGTAAGGCGCTCGGCGAGCCGAAGCGCCCGCTGGTCGCGATTGTCGCGGGTTCGAAGGTATCGACGAAACTCACGATCTTGAAGTCGCTGGCGGAGAAGGTGGACCAGCTGATCGTGGGCGGCGGCATTGCCAATACGTTCATGCTCGCGTCGGGGTTGAAGATCGGCAAGTCGCTGGCGGAGAAGGATCTCATCGACGAAGCCAAGACCATCATCAGCGAAGCGCGGGCGCGTGGGGCATCGGTACCCATTCCCAGCGATGTCGTGACCGCGAAGGAATTCGCCGCGACCGCCAAGGCTGAAACGAAAGCGGTAGACCAGGTTCAGGACGACGACCTGATTCTCGATATTGGTCCGGACACCGCCAAGGCGCTCGCCGCGCAGTTGGAGAAGGCAGGCACGATCGTGTGGAACGGGCCGGTCGGCGTGTTCGAATTCGACCAGTTCGGCAATGGCACGAAGACGTTGGCGGACGCAATTGCGAACTCATCGGCGTTCTCGATTGCAGGCGGCGGCGACACGCTCGCGGCCATCCAGAAGTACGGCATTCACGACAAGATTTCCTACATCTCGACGGGCGGCGGCGCGTTCCTCGAGTTCCTGGAAGGCAAGACGCTGCCGGCAGTAGAAGTGCTCGAATCGCGGGCCTGAGCCCATGAAACGAGCCACTCAGAAGAGCAATCGTCCCGAGTCCGTCGTTGCTGAAGTCGCTGAAGATAAAGAAAAGTTGGTTGCCGACGCTGGTTTGTCCGTGGCGGCAGAGATTGGATCGAGGGTGGCGGTCGGGAGCAACTCCATTCCCGGCCCCGCTCGCGCAGCGGTAAAGTCAAAGCGTTCCGCTGCATCGCCGGCCGGGCGTGGTTCGGATTCAAAGCAGGAAACAAGGAAAGAAATCAGAAAGGAAACGGCGGTCATGATTGGTGGCGCGAGTGCGTCGCTGATTCCGGTCGCCGGGCAGATATCGAATAGCCATCACAAAGCGACGCCGGCTCGAGCTGGCGCGCGTTCGCAGGCGGAGACAGCTTCATCCCCGTCGGCACACCGTACTCGCAGCGCTGTTTCAGGCGATACCACCCAGACGAGGAATTCCATGCATCGCGCTACAAAGATTGTCGCCACTATCGGCCCCGCTTCCAGCACCCCTGAGGTCTTGCTGCAAATGATGCAGGCAGGTCTCGACGTGGTTCGCTTCAACTTCTCGCACGGCACGGCCGACGATCATCGCCAGCGCGCGCAATACGTTCGCGATGCCGCCAAGCAATGCGGCCGCGAAGTTGCGTTGATGGCGGATCTGCAAGGCCCGAAGATTCGCGTCGGCAAGTTCGAAAACGGCAAGGTCACGTTGATCGCGGGCAATTCGTTTATCCTCGATGCTCGTTGTGAATTGGGCAATGACGAACGGGTTGGCCTGGATTACCCGGATCTGCCGCGCGACCTGCGCAACGGCGACGTGCTGTTGCTGAACGACGGGCTGATCGTGCTCGACGTGGTCCGCGTGATTGGCGAAGAGATCCACACCACGGTGAAAGTGGGCGGTGACCTGTCGAACAACAAGGGCATCAACCGGCAGGGCGGCGGCCTGACGGCGCCGGCGTTGACCGAGAAGGACATGGAGGACATCAAGACGGCGATGTCGCTGGGTGCGGACTTCGTGGCGGTATCGTTTCCGAAGAACGCCACTGACATGGAGATGGCGCGGCAACTGGCGAATATCGCGGGCGCGCCTTACGGCATCAAGCCGAAGATGATCGCGAAGATCGAGCGCGCGGAAGCCATTCCGGCGTTGCAGGGCATTCTTGATGCGTCCGACGGCATCATGGTCGCGCGTGGCGATCTGGCCGTGGAAGTGGGCAATGCGGCTGTGCCGGCGCTGCAAAAACGCATGATCCGGATGGCGCGCGAGTCGAACAAGTTCGTGATTACGGCGACCCAGATGATGGAGTCGATGATCCACGCGCCCGTGCCTACGCGTGCTGAAGTATCCGACGTGGCGAATGCCGTGCTCGACGGTACGGATGCAGTGATGTTGTCGGCGGAAACGGCGGCGGGTAAGTATCCGGTGACGACCATCGAGACAATGGCGGCCATTTGCCTGGAAGCCGAGAAGTCCGAACAGAGCGAACTGGACAAGGATTTCCTCGACCGCACGTTCACGCGGATCGATCAATCCATCGCGATGGGCGCGTTGTTCACCGCTTACCACCTGGGCGCGAAGGCAATTGTGGCTTTGACCGAGTCCGGCGCAACGGCGTTGTGGATGTCGCGGCATTGGTCGCACGTGCCAATTTTCGCGCTGACGCCGCGCATTGGCAGCGAGCGGACGATGGCGCTTTATCGGAACGTGACGTCGCTGCACCTCGATACGAACACCGATCGCGATGTTGCGCTTCAGCAGGCGCTGGAAGTGGTGGTATCGAAGGGATATGCCGCTCGTGGCGATATGGTCGTGTTGACGGTTGGCGAACCAATGGGCCAGGCCGGCGGAACGAACGCGATGAAGATCGTGCGCGTGGGCGATCCGTTTTAAGGTTTATCGCGCAGGCGGAGCGTTTACACGGCCCGCTAGACGATTTTTTTTGAGATGGCCATCCTCGACGGCGTGGCGAGCAGGTTTTCACTGCAGCCTCACCGTCGATGAACCAAAACCGGGCCGTCCGCCCGACGCGTTTACAATAGCGATGAGTCGCGCTTGTCGCCCGGTTTGTCGCCCGGTTTGCGCCGGGTATCAAACCGCAGAATGAATGCAAAGGCTGGCCCAGGGCGTATCCCAAGGCCAGCCGACACGAACCGCCGTTCCCGCAATTCCGGGGAACGGCGTGTTGGTTTTTTCTCTCAGCCTGATTTGCGGCACTTTTCCGGTAGATGACGATGTCCACCTCACATTCCCCGCTGTACGAATCCACGCTGAAATCGTTGCCCCTGCTTGGGCGCGGCAAGGTCCGCGACAACTACGCAGTCGGCCGAGATCAACTCCTGATCGTTACCACCGACCGCCTCTCCGCGTTCGACGTGATCATGGGCGAGCCCATTCCGAACAAGGGCCGCGTCCTGAACCAGATGGCCGATTTCTGGTTCGCGAAGCTCTCGCACATCGTGCCGAATCACAATACGGGCATTGATCCGGCAACGGTTGTCGCAGCCGATGAAGCCGATCAGGTCAAGGGCCGTGCCGTCGTGGTGAAGCGCCTCGAGCCGATCCTAGTGGAAGCGGTCGTGCGGGGTTATCTGGCCGGCAGCGGCTGGAAGGACTATCAGGCAACGGGTTCGGTGTGCGGCGTGGAATTGCCGCCGGGCCTGAAGAACGCCGAAAAGCTGCCCGAGCCGATCTTCACGCCGGCAGCGAAGGCGGAAATGGGCCATCACGACGAAAACATCACCTACGATGAGATGGAACGCCGGATTGGCACGGAACTCTCGGCGACCATCCGCGAGATTTCGATCAAGTTGTACAAGGAAGCGGCCGAGTATGCGGCGACGCGCGGCATCATCATCGCGGATACGAAGTTCGAATTCGGCCTCGATAACCGCGGCGAACTATTCCTGATGGACGAAGTGCTGACGGCGGATTCGTCGCGCTTCTGGCCGGCGGACGGGTATCAGGTGGGCACGAACCCGCCTTCCTTCGATAAACAATTCGTGCGCGACTGGCTCGAAACGCAATCGTGGGGAAAAACGCCCCCGGCGCCGAAGTTGCCGGATGATGTGATCGCGAAAACAGCCGAAAAGTACGAAGAAGCGCTGCAACGGTTGACCGGGCAGTCGCTGGCGTAAAGTTTCACGCGGCCGGGCCGGCGCGCGACGCCGCTTCGCTTATGCGGGCGGTTCCGGCGGCTTGGCCGCGCTTTAGATGACAGCAAAAACTGCCGGCAGTCAGCGTACGAAGGCAACAGACCCTGCACCGCCCGCAAGCTACCAACCAATCCAGATCACTCGAAAAAGGCCGCCGAAGGCCTGTTCACCCCAAAGGAATGCAGCACGATGAGCGAAGTCCAGACCGCCACCGCCCACACGCATGACACACCGTTGATCGGCGTGTTGATGGGTTCCAGTTCCGACTGGGACGTGATGAAAAACGCGGTCGCGATCCTGCAGGAATTCGGCGTGCCTTACGAGGCAAAGGTGATATCGGCGCACCGCATGCCCGACGAAATGTTTGCCTACGCCGAAAGCGCGCGTGAGCGCGGCCTCGTGGCGATCATCGCCGGCGCGGGCGGCGCGGCGCATCTGCCGGGCATGCTCGCTGCCAAAACTACGTTGCCGGTGCTGGGCGTGCCGGTATCGAGTAAGTATCTGAAGGGCGTGGACTCGTTGCATTCGATCGTGCAGATGCCCAAGGGCGTGCCGGTCGCGACGTTTGCTATCGGCGAGGCGGGCGCGGCGAACGCGGCGTTGTTCGCCGTCTCCGTGCTCGCTGTCACTCAAGCGGCCTACGCTGACAAACTCGCGGCATTCCGCGCGCGCCAGAACAGTGCGGCGCACGCGATGGTCCTCCCGCCGCTCTAAATGCAACGCAGCAGTTTCACGTAACACCTCCGGCACTTTTCCCGGCCCGAGACCGACTGACCGACCCCACAAGATGAACGCACATACCCAACCCAGTTCTCCCATCCAGCCGGGCGCATGGCTCGGCATGGTCGGCGGCGGCCAGCTCGGCCGCATGTTCTGTTTCGCCGCGCAATCGATGGGCTATCGCGTGGCGGTCCTCGATCCGGACGAGACGAGCCCGGCGGGTTCCGTCGCCGATAAACATATCCGCGCCACGTACGACGACCCCGCCGCGCTCACCGAACTCGCACGCTTGTGCGCGGCGGTATCGACGGAATTCGAGAACGTGCCGTCCGCCAGTCTCGATTTCCTCGCGAAAACCACCTTCGTGAGTCCCGCCGGCCGATGTGTCGCGATCGCGCAGGATCGCGTGGCGGAGAAGCGGTTTATCGCGAGTGCGGGCGTGCCGGTGGCGCCGCATGTGGTGATCGAGTCGCCGGAAGCGCTGGCCGCTTTGAGCGATGAACAGATCGCCGCCGTGTTGCCGGGCATCCTGAAGACGGCGCGGCTGGGCTACGACGGCAAGGGCCAGACGAGCGTGCGCAATGTCGATGAAGTGCGCACCGCGTATGGATCGCTCGCAGGCGTACCTTGCGTGCTCGAAAAGCGCATGCAGTTGAAGTTCGAGGTGTCGGTGCTGATCGCGCGTGCCGGCGACGGGAAGTCGGCTGTTTTTCCGCTCGCGCAGAACCAGCACGTCAACGGCATTCTGGCCAAGACCGTGGTGCCCGCGCCGGACGCGTCGCCTGCGCTTGTTGCCCAGGCTCAGGACGCCGCGCTGACGATTGCCGCGAAGCTCGATTACGTCGGCGTGCTGTGCGTGGAATTTTTCATCCTGGAAGACGGCACGCTGATCGCCAATGAAATGGCGCCGCGTCCCCACAATTCCGGTCATTACACCGTCGATGCCTGCGCCACCAGTCAATTCGAGCAGCAAGTCCGCGCGATGACCGGCATGCCGCTGGGCGACACGCGCCAGCATTCGCCGGCCGCGATGCTGAATATCCTCGGCGATATCTGGTTCGAAGGCACGAAAGCGCGCACGCCGCCGTGGCACGACGTGATCGCGTTGCCGACCGCGCGGTTGCATCTGTACGGCAAGGAAGAGGCGCGGGCCGGCCGCAAGATGGGTCACGTGAATTTCACCGGCGCGACGCTGGAAGAAGTGCGCACGGCGGCGCGTGATTGCGCGCGCATGCTGCACATTGCGCTGGATTGACCTCGATGACTTTTGAAGGTCCCACGGTCGCGCGGATCCAAGAGGCGGCGGCGCTACTCGACGCCGGGCAACTCGTCGCGTTTCCGACTGAAACCGTCTACGGACTGGGTGGCGATGCCGGGAATCCCGAGGCTATCGCCCGGATCTATGCGGCAAAAGGGCGGCCGTCGAATCATCCGGTGATCGTGCATCTCGCACCCGGCAGCGATCCGGCGTACTGGGTCGAATCCCTTGTCCCCGATGCGCAAACACTGATCGATGCCTTCTGGCCTGGCCCTCTCACGCTGATCCTCAAGCGCGCCGCGCACGTGCCGGCGGCGGTCAGCGGCGGGCAGGATTCAGTGGCGATCCGCTGCCCGTCGCATCCGGTCGCGCAGGCGCTGCTCACCGCCTTCAGCGCGTTGCGCGATGGTCATGGCGGCGTGGCGGGGCCATCGGCGAACCGGTTTGGGCACGTCAGTCCGACCACGGCGCAGCACGTCCGCGATGAATTCGGCACTAGCGTGCATGTGCTCGATGGCGGGGCGGCGAAGGTGGGTATCGAATCGACGATTATTGATTTATCGCGGGGCTTTCCCGCGTTGCTGCGGCCGGGTCATGTGAGTCCGCTGGAAATTGCGGATGTGCTGGGTGTGATGCCGCGTTTGCCGGATGGCACCGACGCCAGCGCGCCACGCGCTTCCGGCACGCTGAAAGCGCATTACGCGCCGCGCACACCGCTTAGCTTGTTGCCGTTCCCGGCGCTGGAACCGTTGCTCGCGGCGCATCCGTCGAGTGGCGGCAAGAAGCTGGCGCTGGTTGCGCGCGCCTCGAGTGCTGGTCGATGGGCGGACTCGCCCAACGTGCATTTTGTTGCCGCGCCCGATGATCCGCGGAGCTATGCACGCGAGTTGTACGGTCTGCTGCGCGCGCTCGATTGCGCTGATGTCGAAAGGATTTTGATCGAGACGCTGCCCGTATCGGCGGAATGGAGCGCGGTGAACGACCGGTTAGGGCGCGCGGCGGCGGCGTTTGAAGAGCAGGAGTAGGGGCGCGGCTGGCTAGCGTTGCTTCAGGCACGATCAGCTAAAGCCTTGCGATCATGGGTCAAGGCAGTGCTCGTTGCCTGACAGTGACGAATCGCAATATTTTCCGTGGTCTTCTAAAGCTTGAGGTCGCGGTAGAAGTTTTCGTGAGAACCCAAGCTCAAAAGCACCAACTCTGTCGACGACAACTGATACGACAGCAAAACCTCTTGTTTGTTGAGCTTGAATTTGTGGACGAAAACGCCCGCTAAGTCGCCCTTTTTTGCGACGCCGATATCGGGCGCCCCCAAGACTTCACGAATTGCATCTTCCACAATCTTCTTGTCGCGAACATGCAGTTTCTTTGCGGCTCTACCGAAGGTTGGGGTCGCGAGAATTTTCCGCGTCATCACGAAGAGAACTGATATTCCGCAAGCTGACCTGCCTTGGCTTCTTCGACAGCGAGGAGCGTGTCCTGGATGAACTGGACGGGAAGCTCAGGGTTCTCTTCAACCGCTTTTCCGAGTCGTGCCCAATGCTCAATTTGTTTTGGAACCGAGCGATGTTTTGCTGCCGCATGCGGCTTCGCAATCTCGACCAGTTCGTCCGATAGTTTGAGTGCCACAGCCATGATGAATGCCTCCCGAAGACGAAGGTGCATTTTGGCTCATAATGCAACCTTTTGCAACCCTGCATGTATCCTTGGAAGCCCCAAAATGCAAAACGCCCGGTCTTCATCGACCGGGCGTTTTGACTTCATCAGCTTATCCCGCTATCCAGCCGCGTTTATTTCCCCAGTCCGCTCGCAGCAATCTGCTGCTCCACGAACGTGGAGAACAGTGCGTGCAGATGCGTCGTCGGGTGGACCGTATCCGCGTACATGTACGTCTGGTCCGCGCCGGCCACCGTGTAGGTTTGCGGTGAGCAGAACAGCGACGTAGCGAATGCCGACGGGTCCGGCTCGCCGAGCTTGGTCGCAGCGGCGGTCATCGCGGCGAGATTACAGGCCGTGTCCGTATTCGATACCGTGAAGCCGTTCGCCTGGAAGTTCGCCTGGATGCCGTCGACCCAGGTGTAGGCATCGACGTAAATCACCTTCGACAACAAGCCCGACTGCTGCAGCGCGCCCTTCAGCGTGCCGTTGAACAACTGCGTCACTTGCGAGAAGGTCACCCCTTTATCGGCGCTCGCCAACCCTTCAGGCGCTCCGCCAATATCAGGAACCGCCGACACCACCACGTGCGTCGCACCGGATTGCAGCACCCGGCCAACCAACGTCGCCAGGTCGATTGCCGCCTGGCTGATGGCGGTCGTCGCGGCGGTCGTTGCCGCCGTGCCCGCTGCCTGCGCTTGCGCCGGCGTGATGGCGCCCGCGGCGAGCTGGGCCTGGATGCCCGCGGCTGTGGCTTGCGCCACGGCGAGGTTGTAGAAGATGTCGTTGGCGCCACCGTTCACCAGCACGAGCTGGTTGGCGTTGAACGAGCCATGCGAGCCGATGTACTGCGTGACCTGATCGTTGATCGGGATCGTCGTGGCTTGCGAGAAGTCGGCGTTCGCCGTGCCCGGCGTGGCATGGCCAACGCCAGGCTGCAGCGTCACGCGTGAGCCGCCTTGCGCGTAACCCAAACCGCTGGCCGGCGAAAGCGGGATACCGAAGCCGCCGGTGTTCGCCGGTGTCAGCGTGTCGCCGTAATACTGCGCCACGTTCTGGGTCCAGATCTGGCCGGGATTCGTCGTGAAACGCCCGCCGCCGAAGTTTGCCGCTGCGACCGGCGCATAAGTGCCGACGTCGGAGAGACTGTCGCCAAACGACACTACTTGCAGTTTCAGACCGCCCGCAGGCGTGTTGTTATTGTTGTTGTCGCTGCCGCCGCATGCAGCCAGCAGGGCAAACGCGGCGCATGCAGTGGCTGTTTGCACGGCGAGCAGCCAGCGCGGTTGACGCGCGGCGGGTTTCGTCAGGGCGGGTTTCATTGACTTCATCTCCTCGTTCCTCGTTTATCTGGTCATGTGGTCTGCACGCCGCGTCGAGGTTGCTTTCGGCTGGCTTTCCGCTTGGGCGTTGGCTTCGAACCTTCAAACGACAAGCACTGCGGACAATGCGTGTCGTCGGCCAATCGTGGCGATAGCTTACCGAATCTTTAAGAGGATTTGAGACTCTTTCCTACGAGGGTTTGCCTGTGCTTGCAGAGCGCGCATCCTCGGGTTCTAAGTCGCTACGGAACCGCTTCAGTCCGTCGCGCCCGTGCGACGCGCGCCTTCATACACCCACTCGAGCAACGCGTCATGCGCTGCCCGCGCCGCTTCGGAACGCGGATCGTTGATAAAGCTCACCACGACATAGCTTTCGCCGTTCTCCGCGCCCACGTAGCCGGCGATAGCCCGCACGTCGCGCAACGTACCCGTCTTGATGTGGGCATTCCCGCCCGCGCCCGCGTTCGTGAGCCGGTTGCGCATGGTGCCGTCCACGCCTGCAATCGGCAGCGACTCGATGAACACCTGCGCCACCGGGCTCGAATTCGCCGCCACCAGCAGGTCGGCGAGCGATTGCGCCGTGATGTGTTCTTCACGTGACAGGCCCGAGCCGTTATCGAGGTAAAGGCCGGTCATGGGCAGGGCGCTGCGATGGAGGAACGCTTCAATTGCCGCCGCTGATTTCTGGGTCGTCGCGGGCGGTTTGCCCATCGCGGCGCCGATGGTCAGGAACAAGTTGCGTGCCATCACGTTGTTGCTGAACTTGTTGATGTCGCGAACAATGTCCGACAGCACCGGGCTGCGATGCGTGCCGACCAGCCGCGCGCTGACCGGCGTCGGGCCTTCGCGCGTGGTGCCGTTGAACGTGCCGCCCGCCTGTTTCCACAGCGCGAGGAAGCCGCCGGCGAAGAAGGTGGAGTGATCGAGCGCGGCGACGTTGATGGTGCGCGGGCCGCATCGAAGCGGATAGTCGCCGATAAACGACGCCTGCACAAAACCGCCCGTGGTTTGCGCCACGCTCGGCGACGCCGCCGGCAGCGAGCCCGCGCAAGCGCCGCGCGTGACCTTCAATTCGTTGTCGATTTGCAACTGCGCGAGTTGCGGCAGGACATCGATAGAAACTTGTCCGTCCGAGTTCGGCGTCAGCGTGAACGACAGCGACTTGAACGCGTACAGCAGCGGGTCCGGGCCGACGTTGTACGGCGCGGTTTCGTCGGCGTCGAAGGCGGGGAGGTTGCGCGTGGAGGTGTCGAAGTAGCGTTTGTCCAGCACCAGCGCGCCGTCGATACCCGTGATGCCGTTGCGGCGAATCTGGTCCACCAGGTCGATGAGTTCTTCCGGCACGAGCTTCGGATCGCCCGTGCCCTGGATATACAGGTTGCCGTGAAGGACGCCGTTTGCATCGACTTCGCCGTCGGCGTAGGCCGTGGTTTTCCAGCGGTAATCCGGACCCAATAACGACAAACCCGAGTAGGTCGTCACCAGCTTCATGGTGGACGCGGGCATCATCGGCTCGGTGGCGTTGATCGCGACGAGGGGCACGCCGCCGCCGCCGATCCGTTCGACCACTACGCTCATCGATGAAAGCGGCACGTGGGCACGTGCAAGCGCCGCCATGACGGTAGCTGGCAGCGGGCCGGCCGGCACCTTTGGAACGGCGACGCGCTGTACCCCCTTCGACTTCTTCGCCGCTGCGCGCTTCGGCGTGGGTTTCTGTGCTTCCGTCCTTGAACCGCCGCCGTTACCGCCGCGCGCTTCGACGGGCGCGTTCACCGCGAAGGTGAAAGTTGCTGCGGCCAGGACCAGGGTCGCGGCTGCGCGCCAACGTTTGGAGAGTGGATTTTTCCTGTTCAGAAAGGCTGCTGTATACATGTGATCGGATCGTGATGAGGTGATGTCGTGATTTTTGCGGATTGCAGGGCGAGGGCCCCAAGCGGTGCGCGTATTGTATGGGGGTTCTGCTTACGGTTTGACGTTTGCGGGATTTCAGGCGGCGGCGGGTGCGAAGTCCTGCGTTCGAGGCTCAGCGTTTGAGGCTCATCGCGGCGCTAGTCGTTCGGGCAACGAATAACGCTGCATCGTGCGCTCCATGCCATCGAGAAACGCCTGCTCCGCAGCGTTCATCTTGCGCCCGCGATGCCACAGCAGGTCGACGTCGACATCTGCCAGACCCTCTTCCGGCGGCAATCGCCACAGGCGCTGTTGCGTGAGGTCGTCGCGGACAATGTGTTCAGGCAGGCAGCCAATGCCGTATCCCGCGAAGATCAGCCGCCGTACTTCGTCCAGACTCGGCGATGCCGCCACGATCCGGCCCGTGAAGCCGCGCTGGTCGCGAAAGACGGTGAGCGGCGACAGGCTGTCGCCAATCTGATCGCTCGTGAACGACACGAAGTTCTCCGCGAGCAAGTCGTCCATGGTCAGCCCGTGCCGTCCAAACAAGCGATGGTGCCGGCCACAAAAAATGGCATATCGCTGGCGCAGGAAACATCGCTGCTCGAGTTTATCGATGGGCGTGCGGCACAAACTGAGCCCTGCGGTCGCGGTTTTTTGCAGCAGCGACGAAATGATGTCCGACGAACGCATCACCTCGATATGCAAGTCGATACGCGGATACGTCCGGTGGAATTCAGCGAGAAACTCGTCGTACACGCCTGAATCGATGCGGCTCACGGTCAGCAGCCGGATCGAACCGGTGATGTCTTCGCTGCGGTCATCGAGCTCGGTTTCGAGCCGCGACATGTGGCCGTAGATATCGCTCGCGATCCGATAGACCTCTTCGCCTGCATGCGTGGGCTCGAAGTGCGGGCCGCGCCGCTGGATCAGATTGCGCCCAAGCGTGTCCTCCAGGCGCTTGAGCGCCTGGCTCACCGCCGGTTGCGTGAGGTGCAGGCGCGCGGCGGCGCGGCTCACGCTGCGCTCCTGCATGATTACCAGGAAGGTCCGCAGCAGGTTCCAGTCGAGCCGGTCGTTCAGGAACCGCGCGATGTCGACACGCCGTTGAGCCATAGTGGAAAGTCCTAGGTATTAGCCAAATTTATACGGCGAATAATAATTCGAAATTGGACTAATGTTTTATGGCTGGCGATAAAACACGCTGACCAGTGCAATAAAACAAGCAAACAAGCGAATCAGGAGCCAACGTGACCCCAGCATCCAGTTCGACTCGCCAGCCCGTACGCGCGGCGACCGCTGCTTTCATCGGCACGATGATCGAGTGGTACGACTTCTACATCTACGCCACCGCCGCCGCGCTTGTCTTCGGCGAGCTGTATTTCCCGTCGCACGATCCGTTCATCAGCACGATGGCGTCATTTGCCACGTTCGCCGTCGGATTCTTCGCGCGGCCGCTGGGCGGATTGATCTTCGGGCATCTCGGTGACAAGATCGGCCGCAAGAAAGCGCTGATGACCACGCTGATGATGATGGGCGTGGCCACCGTCTGCGTCGGCTTGCTGCCCGCTTATTCGAAGGTCGGACTGCTCGCGCCGGTGTTGCTCGTGTTGCTGCGCGTGGTGCAAGGCATTGCGGTCGGCGGCGAATGGGGCGGCGCGGTGTTGATGGCGGCCGAACATGCGCCGAAAGGACGCCGGACGTTTTTCGCATCGTTCGCACAACTCGGCAGTCCGGCCGGGCTGATCCTGTCGCTGATAGCGTTCCGCGCGGTGACATCCATGCCGCATGACGAATTCATCGCGTGGGGCTGGCGCCTGCCGTTCCTGATCAGCGCGGTGTTGCTCGTGGTCGGCATCCTGATTCGGATGGGCGTGAACGAGTCGCCGGAATTCGAGCGCGAGAAGTTGTCCAAGCGCACGGTTGAATTGCCGATTGCCGAAGTGTTCCGCACGTCGGGCGCGCTGGTCGCGTTTTGCATCGGCGCGAATACGATTGGTATTGCCGGCGTGTATTTCACCAACACGTTCATGATTTCCTACACCACGCAGTATGTCGGCGTGACGAAATCGCTGATCCTCGATTGCCTGTTTGCGGTTGCGATCATCCAGTTCCTCACGCAGCCGCTGGCCGCGTGGATCGCGGAAAAGATTGGCGGCGCGCGCTTCCTGAAGCTCACGGCGCTGTGCGCGATGATCTCGCCGTATCCCATGTTTATCCTCGTGCAAAGCGGCAACATGGTGTCGATGATTATCGGCATCGCGATTGCCGTCGTCTGCATGGCGAGCTTCTATTCGGTCATCGCGGGATTTGTCAGCGGCGTGTTCCCGGTCCGTGTGCGGTACTCGGCGATCTCGATTTCGTATCAGGTCTGCGGCGCGATCGCGGGCGGTTTGACGCCGCTCGTGGGCACCTGGCTTGCACACAAATTCATTGGGCAATGGTGGCCGCTGGCGGTGTTTTATACGTGCCTCGCCGGGATCTCGCTGCTGTCGATCGTCGCGCTTGACGCACTGAAACATCGTCGCGCCGATGCTCCGGAAGCGCTGGCTACTCGCTGAATCAAAGGATAACGAAGCATGTTGAAAATCGATGGCCCGCGCTTGTGGGCAAGCTTGATGACCATGGCGAAAATCGGCGCGACGCCCAAAGGCGGCGTACGTCGCCTTGCGTTGTCGGAGGAAGACCGGCGCGCTCGCGAGCTCTTCGCCACGTGGTGCCGTGAAGCGGCAATGTCCGTGCGTACCGATGAAGTCGGCAATCTGTTTGCGCGTCGTGAAGGCTCCGATGCGAAGGCGAAGCCCGTGCTGATCGGCAGTCATCTGGATACGCAGCCGGAAGGCGGTCGCTTCGATGGCGTCTATGGTGTTCTTGCCGCGCTCGAAGTGGTGCGTACGTTGAACGATCATGGCGTGGCGACGGAGAAGCCCATCGAGATCGTTTCGTGGACGAACGAAGAGGGCGCGCGTTTTACACCGGCCATGCTCGGGTCGGCGGTGTTTGTCGGCGCAACGCCGCTGGACACTGCGCTGAAAACGAAGGACGCGGAAGGCGTGACGTTGAAGGAAGCCTTGAAGCAGATCGATTGCGCGGGAACACGCGGGCTCGGCGTGCAACACGTCGATTCGTATTTCGAAGCGCATATCGAACAGGGGCCGATTCTGGAGAGCCATGGCAATCCGATTGGCGTTGTCACCGGTGGTCAGGCGATCCGCTGGCTTGATGTCGAAGTCACCGGCGTTGCCGCGCACGCCGGTACGACGCCGATGCCGTATCGGAAAGATGCGTTGTTTGCGAGCGCGGCAATGGCGCTTGAACTTGAAGCTATCGCGCAACGTTTCGCGCCGCTCGGTCTGGTCACGATCGGTCAGATGGACGTGCCGAATTCATCGCGTAACACCATTGCGGGGCGCGTTGCGTTCACCGTCGACCTGCGTCATCCCGACGATACAAAAATTGACGCGATGGAACACGAAGCGCGCGCGGCCTTTAGCAAGATCGCCGCGCAAAGAGGACTCGAAGCCGGCATCTCAACCTACTGGAAAAGCCCGGCGACGCCGTTTGATTCCGGTTGCGTCCATCTCGTTGAAGTAGCTACGAAATGCCTGGGCTATGCCTGCGAGCGCATTGTGAGCGGCGCGGGCCACGACGCCATCCACCTCGCGCGGCACGTGCCCACGGCCATGGTTTTCATCCCGTGCGTGGACGGCCTGTCGCACAACGAAGCCGAGGACGTGCTCCCGGAAGACGTGACGTGCGGCGCGAATGTCTTGATCAATGCAGTACTGGCGCGCGCGATGATTGGCGCGACGGTTGACGCATAAAAAGGAACGGTCAATGCTGACTTACTTTCACCCCTCGCAACTCAAGCATCATCCAAGGACCTATCTTTCTCGCGGTCAGATGCGCACGCCTCAGGAGATTCCTGAACGCGCATTGCGTCTGGTCGAGGCGTCGAAGGCAATGGGTTTCGATGTCCGCGAACCCGCCGACTTCGGCGCCGCGCCGCTTGCCGCCGTGCATGGCATGAACTACTTGCGCTTCCTTGAGGAAGCGCATCGCGAGTGGAAAAAGATGCCCGCTGAATGGGGCGACGAAGTGATGTCGAATGTGTATGTCCGCGAGAACAATCCGCTGCGTGGCGTGCTTGGGCAGGCAGCCCGTTATCTCGCCGATGGCAGTTGCCCGGTCGGCCCCGATACCTACGAATCTGCTTACTGGTCGGCGCAAAGCGCGCTTGGCGGGGCGAACGCGATCCTGGACGGCGCACGCGAGGCGTACGCGTTATGCCGGCCGCCGGGGCATCATGCGCGCGCCGAAGCGGCGGGTGGTTTCTGCTACCTGAACAACGCGGCTATCGCGGCGCAGGCGTTGCGTGCTAAGTTCGGCCGCGTCGCCATCCTGGACACCGACATGCATCACGGTCAGGGCATACAGGAAATTTTCTATGATCGCAGCGACGTGCTGTATGTCTCCATTCACGGCGATCCGACGAACTTCTATCCGGCTGTAGCAGGCTTTGACGACGAGCGCGGCGAGGCGGCGGGCGAGGGTTACAACGTGAATCTGCCGATGCCACATGGTTCGCCGGAGGAGGTGTTTTTCGATTCCCTCGATACCGCCGCACGCGTGCTTGCGCGTTTCCAGCCTGACGTTTTAGTGCTGGCGCTCGGCTTCGACATCTATAAGGAAGATCCTCAATCGATGGTCGCAGTCAGTACCGAGGGTTTCGGCAAGCTGGGCCGTCAAGTTGGCGCACTGAAATTGCCGACGCTGATCGTGCAGGAAGGCGGATATCACATCGATACGCTGGAGGTGAATGCGCGGGCGTTCTTCGACGGGTTTAGCGCGGGGCGTTGAACATTGATGGCGTCCCCTTGCGGCGCCCCCTTGTCTTAAGGCCCTTTTAAGCCCGCGTTAACTCGTCCCGGCTAGAATGATCGTCCGGGCTGCAAAGCCAAGACTAGCCGTGACCCAAAGCGATGCGAATCCTACTGGTAGAAGACGACAGAATGATTGCGGAAGGCGTCCGCAAGGCGCTGCGCAGCGATGGATTCGCGGTGGACTGGGTACAGGACGGCGAAGCTGCGCTGACCGCGGTCGGCGGCGAACCTTACGATCTCATGCTGCTGGACCTGGGACTGCCGAAACGCGACGGCCTCGACGTACTTAAAAGCCTGCGAGCAAAAGGCAACGCACTGCCTGTACTGATCGTCACCGCCCGCGACTCCATCGCCGACCGTGTTAAAGGACTGGACGCCGGGGCCGACGACTACCTCGTCAAACCCTTCGACCTCGACGAACTGGGCGCGCGCATGCGCGCCCTGATTCGCCGCCACGCCGGCCGCGGTGATTCGCTGATCCGCCACGGCACATTAACGCTCGACCCGGTGGGCCACCAAGTCACGCTGGAGGGCAACGCCGTTGCTCTGTCGGCGCGCGAATTCGCGCTGCTCGAAGCGTTGATGGCACGCCCGGGCGCGGTGTTATCGAAGAGTCAGCTTGAGGAAAAGATCTACGGCTGGGGCGAGGAAATCGGCAGCAACACGGTCGAGGTCTATATCCATTCGCTGCGCAAAAAGCTTGGCCCCGACCTTATCCGCAATGTCCGTGGACTCGGTTACATGGTGTCGAAGGAAGCCTGATGCATTCCATTCGACGCCAATTGCTGGTCTGGCTGCTGGCACTGGTGATCGTCGGCGTGGGGTTTGCGGGCTGGCTGATCTACCGTCAGGCATTGGCCGAAGCGAACGAACTGTTTGACTATCAACTGGAACAGATCGCGGCCGCGTTGCCGTCGGAGCCGTTTTCGTCCGTGCTGCAATCGCGCAGCGATAGCGATGAAGGCGTCGTGATCCAGATCTGGAACCGCAACGGCGTGCTCATGTATTACTCGCACCCGCGCGTACCGCTGGCGCCGCACGCAGAACTGGGCTTTTCCACCGAATCCACGCCGCGCGGTGTATGGCGCGTGTACAGCGCCATTGTTGGCGATAACGTCGTCCAGCTTGCGCAGCCGTTATCCATCCGTAACCGTCTGGCAGCGGGCGTTGCGTGGCGAACCTTGTGGCCGCTTGTGGTGCTGTTGCCGCTGCTCGGTCTCGCCATATGGATCATCGTCGGACGAGGGCTGACGCCGTTGCAACGCGTGACGCGCGCGCTCGACACGCGTCATCCTGAGGCGCTGGAACCTCTTCCCGATAACCGCTTGCCCGAAGAAGTCGTCCCCGTCGTGCGCGCGTTGAACGCGCTGCTCGCGCGTCTCGCGACTGCGCTCGATACGCAAAAGGCTTTCGTCGCCGACGCGGCCCACGAACTTCGCACGCCGCTTGCCGCCGTGCAGATCCAGTCGCAACTGGTGGCGCGCGCGAAGGACGACGAGTCGCGCAAGGAAGCGCTCGACGACTTGCAAGCGGGTATCACCCGTGCCACGCGTCTGGCTGAGCAACTGCTGGCGCTCGCGCGTTCGGAGCCTGACGGCAAGAGCGAGACCAAGCCGGTAGATCTGCACGCGTTGCTGGACGAATGCGTGGGCGCATCCGTGCTGGTGGCGCAACAGCGCGGTGTTGACCTCGGCATTGAAGCGAGCGAACCCGCGACTATCTCCGGCGACGCCAATGCGTTGCGCGTGATGTTCAACAATCTCATCGATAACGCCACCAAATACACGCCGAGCGGCGGCCGCGTGGACGTCTGCCTGCAGGTGGAAGGCGGCGATCCTACAGTGGAAATAGCGGATACGGGCCCCGGAATTCCCGCCGATGAACGCGAGCGTGTGTTTGACCGGTTTTATCGGGTAGGACCGGGTTCCAGCCGGGCGCGCACCGACGTCGCGGGCAGCGGTCTTGGCCTTGCAATCGTGCGCCGGATCGCCATGCAGCATGACGCGAAAGTGTCGCTTGCCGAATCGAAAAGCGGCGGTTTACTGGTCGCTATTCAATTCAAATCGGCTTTAAAAGGCGCTTTAAGTACCCTTTAAGCGGCGCCCCGTACTCTTCGTTTCATCCTGAAGCGCATCCCCGAGGAGCACACGATGAAAGCGAAGATCATTTCCCGCAGCGCCATTGCGATAGCCGTTGTGGTTGCCCTGTCGGCGGGTTACGTCGCGGGCAACCGCAACGTGCCGGCACCGCAAGTCATTGCGCCGGCCCAAGCCGCGATGATGCCCGCCGAAGCCGCTGCCAAGACCGGTATCCCGGATTTCTCCGGCCTGGTCGAAACTTACGGCCCGGCGGTCGTCAATATCAGCGCGAAACACGTGGTGAAGACCGCGTCGCGCCGTAATGGCATGAACGGCGGGATGAACGGCGGCGCGAACGGTGGCAATCCGCAATTGCCGATCGATCCGAGCGATCCGTTCTATCAGTTCTTCAAGCATTTCTACGGTAATGGCGTGCCCGGCATGGGCGGAAACGACGGCCAGAACGCCGCCGATACCCCCAGCGAAAGCCTGGGTTCAGGTTTCATCGTGAGCAGCGACGGTTACATCCTGACGAACGCACACGTGGTCGATGGTGCGAACGTCGTCACGGTCAAGACCACGGATAAACGCGAATATCGCGCGAAGGTGGTTGGCGCCGACAAGCAATCGGATGTCGCCGTGCTGAAGATCGACGCGAAGAACCTGCCCATCGTCAAGATTGGCGATCCGAACGGCAGCAAGGTCGGGCAGTGGGTGGTCGCCATCGGCTCGCCTTACGGTTTCGATAACACCGTGACCTCCGGCATCATCAGCGCGAAATCGCGCTCGTTGCCGAACGAGAATTACACGCCGTTCATCCAGACCGACGTGCCGGTGAATCCGGGTAACTCGGGCGGCCCGCTCTTCAACCTGCAAGGCGAAGTGATCGGCATCAATTCCATGATCTATTCGCAGACCGGCGGCTTCCAGGGACTTTCGTTCGCAATTCCGATCAATGAAGCCATGAAGGTGAAAGACGCGCTGGTGAAGACCGGTCATGTGGATCGCGGCCGTCTTGGCGTGACCGTGCAGGGCATGGACCAGACGCTCGCGAAGTCATTCGGCTTGCAAAGCCCGAACGGCGCGCTGGTGAGTTCGGTTGAAGCAGGCGGTCCGGCAGCGAAGGCCGGTCTCCAGCCCGGCGACGTGATTCTTTCAGTCGACGGACAGCCAGTTGCGGACTCGAACGCATTGCCGTCGCAGGTGGCGGCGCTCGCGCCGGGAACCACGACTAAAGTGCAGGTCTGGCGCGATAAGGCCACGAAGGACCTGAGCGTGACCGTGGGCACGTTGTCCGACGCCAAGACCGCGAGCACGGGCAAGGGTGCGGATCAGGGCGACTCGGCATCGCAAGATGCACGGCTGGGTGTTGCGGTCCGGCCGCTGACGCCTGAAGAGAAGCAAAGCGCTTCGCTGTCACGCGGTTTGCTCGTGCAACAGGCGGGCGGCGCGGCGGAAAGCGCGGGCATCCAGGCCGGCGATGTGATCCTGGCGGTCAACGGCCAGCCGGTGACGAGCGTGCAGCAATTGAAGACGATGGTGGCTCACGCTGGCGACAGCATCGCGTTACTGATCCAACGTGACGACGCGCAGATCTTCGTGCCAGTGGATTTGGGTTGATTGCCACATGATGTAAACATCGGCCGATGCAAAAAGAAGCAGGGCGGCGCGCGGTATGAAGCACGCACCGGCGCCGTCCGAAAAATAGGGTGGGATGCAGGCACGAACCGTGCTCATAGCTTCTCTCCCAAGCCGCTTGGCCCGACCGCCCAAAACGTTGAGTGCTGGACGGCAGGAAAAGCGGAACGCCGATGAAGGCGTCTGAAGTCCATAAGGAGCTGATCACGATGACCAAGACGACTAAAGCAGCGATTGAAGCAATGACTGAAGCAAACGTAAGTTCGTTAACTAAACATCAGCGGTCAGCCGGCAGGAAGGCGGCCATTGCCGTGCTAGCGGCTGCGATGACGTTCGGCATGGCGGGCGGCGCGTTCGCCCAGACCGCGGGCGGGGGCACGAGCGACATGAGCAGCGCCGGCAATACGAACGGCGGCGGGCTGCCGCAGGTTCAGACGCAGGGCGACGTGTCATTCACGTCCGGCGGCGTGGGACTGGACGAATCGCATGCGCTGATTCGCGAACAGGCGCATTGGCCGCTCTCGTTGCGCTTCACGGGGCCGACATCGGACTATCTCTCTGACGTCCACGTGCGGATTACTGACGCGAAGAACGCGGAGGTGCTCAAGACCGACGCCATGGGACCTTACATGCTGGTGAAGCTGGCGCCGGGCCACTACACGGTTTATGCCAAGTACAAGGATTCAGAAAAGAAGCAAGGGGTGACGGTCGCCGGCAACGGCAAGGCCAAAGCGGATTTCCATTGGTCCATGCAGTAAGCGTTCAAACACATTAAATCGACCACGGGCGCGCTATGAACCACAGTACGCAAAACCGCATATGAAACGAAGGATTGCGGCGCTGATTTAAATGTGGTCCAGAGTGTGGCGCAGGTACCAAAGTCGATAGCGGGGGCTTGCACAAGCACCCCGAAGTTGTCTCATAATGAAAGCCACGGGTCCCGGAAAACCCGTGGTTTTTTTTATGTCGCTGCTCCATACGCGAGGGCGGCGGTTTCGTATTTCCTGGTACCGGGAGCGCGCGATGAGCACCGACACCCATCACATTGAAATTTCGTTGAATACGCGTCGTCATCGCGTCATTCATCAGGGCGTGACGTTCGCCGACACGCATGCGGCCCTGACCCTGATCGAAACAGGCCACGATCCGGTGCACTATTTCCCACGTGCCGATGTCAACATGGCGCGCATGTCGAAATCCACGCACACCTCGCATTGCCCATACAAGGGCGACGCAACGTACTACCATCTGCTGACGGAAGACGGTCCTATCGAAAATGCCGTATGGAGTTACGAGCAGCCTAAAGCAGGCGTCGAGAAAATTAAAAGTTATCTGGCGTTTTATCCGTCGCGAGTGGATCGTATCGACGAAACCGCTGGTGCCTGAATTGTTGAAATGCCAGGTCAAATATTAAAACAATGGGCGCCATGCGAATTGCGTGGGACCAGCATAAGCGCATGGGACCAAAGTAAGCGCTAAAGCGCCAACTCTGTCGACAGCGCCAACGCGGGTCGACATTTTGGGAGGGCCCGATGGAAGTAGCCGATGCCTTACGCATTCCGCTCGAACCCGCTCAGGTGCGCGAGGCGTTGGGCGATCTTGCGCTGGTGCGCGCGAGTATCGATAACTGCGAATCGCTGGTGCGTCTTGCCGGCGGTGAATACACGCTGAGGCTGACGGTGCCGCTCGGCGCGCTGCGGGCGCATTATGCGATCCGCGCACATGTAGCCGATGCCACCCGTTTGCCGCGCCACGACGGCCATTCCGGCGATGTCGACGCGCAAACCCTCAGTTTCAAAGCGCGCGGTGAAGGCGTGGGGTCGTTGCGCGGACAAATAGCGGTGGCGCTGATTCCGGATTCGAACGGCGCATCGACGTGGATTGAATACACCGTCTGGGCAACGCTCACCGGGCCGCTTGCAGGCTTGCCGCCACGCCAGATAGAAAATTCACTTCGTCAAGTCGCCGACGATTTTTTTATCGAATTCTGCGAAGTCGTGCGCGCGAAACATGGCCAGCCGTCCGCGGTTGTGCCCGAACCCGCGGTCTCGCGTCGCCATGTGTTCTTGCGGCCGATCAGCATGTCGGCGGCGTTCGCGCGTCACAGCGCCCCCGCGGCACAAAAATCCCGCGCGGCGGCAACGGCGGACGCAATTGGCGGCGTCCTGCGGCACCGCTTGCCGGGTCACGCGCCTCGTCATCCGCACCCGCACAGCTTGCCCGCCTGGGCGTGGGCCGCAATGGTCTGCTGCGTGGCTATATTCCTGTTCCTCGCGCAGCGATACGGTCTTCGATAACTACGAGGGTTCGCCGGTGCGCAGCAGCATGTGAGGGCTGTAGCGCATGACGTCGAAACAGGAATCGATCAGGCGTTCCGCATCGTTCTTGAGGTCGATGCTCTCCGGCCAGATCAGGGAATCGTAAAGAATGCCGGTGAAGAGCGCGTGCAGGATAGTAGTGGCGTGATGCGTATCGAGCATGGCCGGCAACTGGCCTTTATCGACTGCGTTGCGCAGTCCGCGCTCGATCTTCTCCTTCCCCTCGCGCATGTTCGTCTGATGCCGCTCGCGCACCGGCCCCATGTCTTCCACGAATTCGCATTTCAGGAACAGGATGTCGAACACGCGCCGGCGCTGCTCGTCGAGCGCGATATTGCGCATGCACCAGATGAAGATGTCGCGGATCCGGCCGAGCGGATCGGCCTCCTTGGTGTCGAGTGTAGCTTCGACCAGTTCGTCGAGCGGTAACAGGCTGCGGTCGAACATGGCCGTGAACAGATCGCCCTTGTTCGCAAAATGCCAATAGATTGCGCCGCGCGTGACACCGGCTTCCAGCGCGATGTCCGCCAGCGTGGTGCGCGAAACGCCTTTCTCGAAGAACACCCGCTCGGCTGCATCGAGAATACTATTGCGCGTTTCTGCCGCTTCTTCCTTGGTTCGTCTGACCATTAGTTAGTGGGTTCCAGCTTGCCTGCCAGCGATCGTTTTACCGCCGTCTTACATTGCATTGCAGCGACGTCATGCTTTTGTTCATCGCTCGCCAGCCCTTCGAGACGAATCCCCTCGCACTGCTCTTGTTCACGTACGATCGTCTCTTTTACGTTCGTTCATGAATGTATATACAATACCATCCGTCCAACGATAGCCCAAGTAGCACTGACCGGTTAATATCCGACACAGCTTTCAATCCGCCGTCCGTCCGCGTGGCCCTCCCAAGGCCGTTGTCAGCGGCAGCCGTCCTCAGAGACGGCTCCAGGCGCCGCGGACGAACGAAAAGTCGGGGCACTGGTTTATGCGCCCATTGGCTACTGGTAAGCGTCTCCAGACGCTCGTAGCGGCCCGCCCGTAGAAGGCGGCCGCGCACTTATTTATTTCAATCTCAGTCTTTGACAGAGGTCGCTCCATGCGCGTCGAACGGGTTCCATTCCGCTTAATCAGTGCCGCGACGGCTGCCGTGATTCTTGCAGCCTGCGGACAAAAACCAGCAGCACCGCCGCCCCAGACACCCGAAGTCGGGGTCGTCACCATCCAGCCCACCACCGTTCCTGTCGTGAGCGAACTGCCGGGCCGCACGAGCGCATTCCTCGTCGCCCAGGTTCGTGCACGGGTCGACGGCATCGTGCTGCGTCGTGAATTCACAGAAGGCGCGGAAGTGAAAGCGGGCCAGCGGCTCTACAAGATTGATCCGGCACCGTACATCGCGGCATTGAATACGGCGAAGGCAACGCTCGCCAAGGCGCAGGCCAACGTGGTCACGCAGAACGCTCTGGCGGCGCGCTACAAGATCCTCGTCGCGGCGAATGCAGTCAGCAAGCAGGACTACGACAATGCCGTGGCGACTCAAGGTCAGGCCGTAGCCGACGTCGCGTCGGGCAAGGCTGCTGTCGACACTGCGCAGATCAACCTGGGTTACACGGATGTAGTGTCGCCTATCACGGGCCGCACGGGTTTGTCGCAAGTCACGCCGGGCGCTTACGTGCAGGCTAGCGCCGCCACGTTGCTCACGACGATCCAACAACTCGATCCGGTTTATGTCGACTTGACGCAATCGAGCGTGGACGGCCTGAAGCTTCGCCGTGACATTCAGGAAGGCCGCTTGCAGACCGGCGGCGTTAACGCCGCCAAGGTCACGCTGATCCTGGAAGACGGCCGTACATATACGGAGCCGGGCAAGTTGCAGTTCTCCGATGTAAGCGTGGACCAGGGCACCGGTTCGGTCACGGTGCGCGCGATTTTCCCGAACAAGGACCGCGTGCTGCTGCCGGGCATGTTCGTGCGCGCCCGCATTGACGAAGGCGTGAACGACAAGGCGCTGGTAGTCCCGCAAGTCGGCGTGACGCATGACCAGAAGGGCCAGCCGACGGCGCTGGTGGTCGGTCCGGACAACAAGGTGGCATTGCGCCAGCTCGTGACGTCGGGTACGTACGGCGACAAGTGGGTCGTGGATAGCGGCTTGAACGCGGGCGATCGCGTAATCGTGCAGGGTACGGAAAAAGCGCGGCCCGGTACGACCGTGAAGGCTGTCGACGCACAGCTTCCGGCTCAGGCGGCTCAACCGGCATCCGGTGCTCCGGGTGCGGCTTCCGGCGCGGCTCCGGCGGCAGCGGATGCTGGCGCCAGCGGCGCGGCGGCTTCGAGCAACCCGGCACCCGCATCCGCGGCATCAGGCGCGTAATCAGGCGCAATAAAAGGGAGCCTGTTTCATGGCAAAGTTCTTTATCGATCGCCCGATTTTTGCGTGGGTGATCGCCATTATTCTGATGCTGGCGGGGATCGCTTCGATCTTCACCTTGCCGGTCGCCCAATATCCGACCATTGCTCCGCCGGCCATTCAGATCAGTGCTACGTACCCGGGTGCGTCCGCCAGCACGGTGGAAAACACGGTAACGCAGGTGATCGAGCAGCAGATGAGCGGCCTCGATCACTTGCTGTACCTGTCTTCCACCAGTGATGACTCCGGCACGGCCACCATTACGCTGACCTTCGCGGCCGGAACGAATCCGGACATCGCGCAGGTGCAGGTGCAGAACAAGCTGCAGCTCGCCACGCCGCTCTTGCCGCAAGCCGTTCAGCAGCTTGGCTCCAAGGTGACGAAGTCGAGCAGCAGCTTCTTGATGGTGATGGCGTTCGTCTCCACCGACGGCAGCATGGGTCGTTACGACCTCGCCAACTACGTGGCGTCGAAGGTCGAAGATCCGATCAGCCGTATCGACGGCGTGGGCACGGTGACGTTGTTCGGCTCGCAATTCGCCATGCGGATCTGGCTCGATGCAACCAAGCTGAACAACTACCAGCTGACTCCGCTTGACGTAACGAACGCTGTCGCCGCGCAGAACGTGCAGGTGGCCGGCGGCGGCTTGGGCGGCACGCCGGCAGTGCCGGGCCAGATGCTGCAGGCAACCATTACGGAAGCCACGCTGCTGCAAACGCCCGAGCAGTTCGGCAACATCCTGCTGAAGGTGAATCAGGATGGCTCGCAAGTGCGGCTGAAGGACGTGTCGCGCATCGAGCTGGGCGGTGAGAACTACAACTTCGACACGAAGTACAACGGTCAGCCGACCGCTGGTTTTGGTATTCAGCTCGCCACGGGCGCCAACGCGCTGAACACGGCGAAGGCAGTGCGGGCGAAGATCGATGACTTGTCGAAGTACTTCCCGGCGGGTCTCGTCGTGAAGTATCCGTACGACACCACGCCGTTCGTGAAGCTGTCCATTGAAGAAGTGGTCAAGACGCTGATCGAAGGGATCGTGCTGGTGTTCCTGGTGATGTACCTGTTCTTGCAGAACCTGCGAGCCACGCTGATTCCGACCATTGCCGTGCCGGTCGTGTTGTTGGGTACGTTCGCGGTCATGGGGCTGGTGGGTTTCTCCATCAATACGCTCTCCATGTTCGGGTTGGTGCTCGCCATCGGCTTGCTGGTGGACGATGCAATCGTGGTGGTGGAAAACGTCGAACGGGTGATGGCCGAGGAGGGACTCTCTCCAAGGGATGCCACCCGCAAGGCAATGGACCAGATCACCGGCGCGCTGGTCGGCGTGGCGCTCGTGCTGTCGGCCGTGTTCGTGCCGGTGGCGTTCTCGGGCGGTTCGGTAGGCGCGATTTACCGGCAGTTCTCGCTGACCATCGTCGCGGCCATGATCTTGTCCGTGCTGACCGCGTTGATCTTGACGCCGGCATTGTGCGCGACGCTCCTTAAGCCAATCGAGAAGGGTCACCACGACGAGAAGAAGGGTTTCTTCGGCTGGTTCAACCGGACGTTCGCCAAGAGTCAGGACAAGTATCACAGCGGTGTGGAGCACGTGATCAAGCGCTCGGGCCGCTGGCTGATCATCTATCTCGTGGTGATCGTCGCGGTGGGTTTCCTGTTTGTCCGCCTGCCGAAGTCGTTCTTGCCTGATGAAGACCAGGGCACGATGTTCGTGCTCGTCCAGGCGCCGGCAGGTTCGACGCAAGAGCGCACGGCCAAGGTTCTCGCCGATGTCACCAACTGGCTGCTGACTGACCAGAAGGACATTGTCGAAGCGGTCTTTACCGTGAACGGCTTCAGCTTCGCGGGCCGCGGCCAGAACTCGGGTCTCGTGTTCGTGCGGATGAAGGACTACGGGTTGCGGCAGCGCGCGGACCAGAAGGTCGGCGCGCTCGTCGGACGCATGTTCGGGCACTTCGCCGGCTATAAGGACGCGTTGATCTTCCCGGTCAATCCGCCGTCCATTCCGGAACTGGGTACGGCATCGGGCTTCGACTTCGAGTTGGAAGATCGCTCGGGTCTTGGTCACGCGAAGCTGATGGAAGCACGCAACATGCTGCTCGGCATGGCCGCGAAGGACCCGACGCTTGCACAGGTTCGTCCTAACGGCCTGAACGACACGCCGCAGTTCAAGGTGAACGTGGACCGCGAGAAGGCGAACGCGCTGGGTCTGTCGCCTGCGACCATCGACCAGGTGTTCTCGATTGCCTGGGCATCGTCGTACGTGAACAACTTCCTGGACGTCGATAACCGGATCAAGAAGGTCTACGTACAAGGCGACGCGCAGTTCCGCATGAACCCGGAAGACCTGAACAAGTGGTACGTGCGCAATACGGCCGGCGCGATGGTTCCGTTCGGCGCATTCGGTACAGGCGAATGGATCTACGGTTCGCCGAAGCTCGAGCGCTATAACGGTATTTCCGCGGTGGAAATCCAGGGTGCGGCTGCTCCGGGCAAGTCAACGGGTCAGGCCATGCAGGCAATCGAAGCAATCGCGGCGAAGTTGCCGGCGGGTATTGGCTACGAATGGACGGGCTTGTCGCTGCAGGAACGCCAGTCGGGTTCGCAGGCGCCGATCTTGTACGGCATCTCGATCCTCGTCGTGTTCTTGTGTCTTGCCGCGTTGTATGAAAGCTGGTCGATTCCGTTCTCGGTGATCATGGTCGTGCCGCTCGGTATCTTGGGGGCGCTGTTGGCCGCCACGCTGCGCGGGCTGGAAAACGACGTGTTCTTCCAGGTCGGCTTGTTGACGACGGTGGGGTTGTCGGCGAAGAACGCCATCTTGATTGTGGAATTCGCCCGTGATTTACGCAGTCAGGGCAGGACCACGATTGAAGCGGCAATGGAAGCGGCGCGCCAGCGGTTGCGCCCGATTCTGATGACGTCGCTGGCGTTCATTCTCGGCGTGTTGCCGCTTGCGGTGAGTAACGGCGCGGGTTCAGCCAGCCAGCACGCCATTGGTACGGGCGTGATCGGCGGGATGTTGACGGCGACCTTCCTGGCAATTTTCATGATCCCGATGTTCTTTGTCGTGATCAGCAAGATCAGCCACGACAAGGGTACGCCGCAGCATGAACACGGCGGCGGAAGCAACGGCGGTAACGGTGGCACGGATGGTCATGGCGGCACGGCGACCCCGGCCAAGGAAGGACATTGAGATGCTAAAACACTCCTTAATGGCAGCAGCGGTCGCGCTTTTTGCGGCTGGCTGCACGATGGCGCCGAAGTACGTGCGCCCGGCGGCGCCCGTCGACCAGACGTTCCCGACGGGCGGCGTGTATGATAAGCAACCGGACGCGGCGTCGTCGGTTTCGCCGAGCGCTTCGGCGCAGGCAAAGCCGGCGGTGGATATCGGCTGGCGCGATTTTTTCGTCGATACACGCTTGCAGCAGATCGTCGCAATCGCGCTGAAGAACAACCGCGACCTGCGTGTGTCCATGCTCAACGTGGCAGCGGCGCGCTCGCAGTATCAGATCACGCGTGCGGAGTTGCTGCCCACGCTCGATGCAGTCGGGTCGCAGACGAAGCAGCGCACACCGAAGGATCTGTCGTTCTTCGGGCAGACCATCTCGAACCAGTATTCGGTGGGCGTGAATGCGTCCTGGGAAATTGACTTCTTCGGGCGGATCCAGAGCTTGAAGGATCAAGCGCTCGAGCAGTATTTCGCGCTGGCGGAAACGCGTAAGGCGGCAGAAATCTCGCTGGTGTCGCAAGTCGCCGACCAGTACCTGACCATGCTGTCGGACGACGATCAGCTCGCCGTCACGCGTAACACGTTAAAGACGGCGCAAGAGTCGTATCGGATCACGAAGCTGCAATTCGATAACGGCGTAGGCACCGAGCTCGACGTGACTCAGTCCGAGGGCATCCTGCAGCAGGCGGCTTCTAATCTGCAGTCGCAGTTGCGTCTGCGGGCGCAGGCCGAGAATGCGCTGGTGCTGTTGATTGGTGAGCCGTTGCCGGCAGATCTGGCGCCGGGCATGCCGCTCGACAGCCAGCAACTGCTCGCCGACATCCCCGCCGGTCTGCCTTCGGACCTGCTGACGCGACGTCCGGATATTGTGTCGGCGGAGCATACGTTGCTCGCGGCGAATGCGAACATCGGTGCGGCGCGTGCGGCGTTTTTCCCGAAGATTTCGCTGACGGGTAGCTTCGGAACCTTGGCGCCTTCGCTTGGCACGTTGTTCAAGCCGGGTTCGGCGGCGTGGTCGTTCGCACCGCAAATCTCGATTCCGATTTTTGAGGGCGGCACGAACCTGGCCAACCTGGATCTGGCTCAGATCCAGAAGCGCATCGAGATCGCGAACTACGAGAAGGCGATCCAGACGGCGTTCCGCGAAGTGGCGGACGGGCTGGCCGCGCGCGGTACGTACGACGAGCAGATCAAGGCGCTCGAATCGTATGTGAGGTCGCAGGCTCGCGGGCTGGAGCTGTCGGATATGCGGTATCGAAACGGTGTGGACAACTATCTCGCCGTGCTGACGGCTCAGACGAACCTGTACACGGCGCAGCAGTTGCTGATTACGGCGCGGCTGAACCGGGCGACGAACCTTGTCGATTTGTATCGTGAGCTGGGTGGCGGCTGGGTCGAGCATGCAGGCGATCAGCCACGTCCTTCCGATGCGATGCCGGATTATCGCGATATCGGTACGCCGACGGCGGCTGCTCCTGCGACGGCCGCATCGGGTACGACGGTCAGCTCGGCTTCGGCTTCAACTTCGGCGGGTTCGGCAGGTCCAGCGAAGCTGGTGCCGGTGCAGCATCTGGTGCCGGCGGCGAAACCGCAGGTCGATGCCGGCGGGAAGACAGTGGGTTCGGCGGGATAAAGTTTTACGTGCTTCAGATGTCAAAAAACCGCAGCCTTTCGGGGCTGCGGTTTTTTTATTGCGGCTCTTTTATCTCTCTCAGTCCAGCGCGAACTCCCTCAGTGTTTCACCTTCGCCGTCCCGTCAAAGTCCCTTCCGGCATGGCGGATTGCGCAGGCCGCATCGCGTTCTTTCCGCACGCCGTTGAACACGATATTCAACAGCACCGCCGACACCGACGCCAGCAAGATCCCGCTATGAAGAATGGGTTCCAGCGCATGCGGCAACTGCGAGAAGAACTTCGGCGCGACGACCGGCACGAGTCCCAAGCCAATACTCACCGCGACGATAAACAGGTTGTGGTGGTTCTTCACGAAGTCGACCTTCGACAACACCTTGATTCCGTTTGCCGCGACCATGCCGAACATCACAATGCCCGCGCCGCCAAGCACGAACGGCGGCACCGACGCCACCACCTGCGCCATCTTCGGAAACAGTCCTAGCGCCACGAGGATCACGCCGCCGGTCGCACACACGAAGCGGCTCTTCACGCCAGTGACGCCAATCAGCCCGACGTTCTGCGAGAACGACGTATGCGGAAACGAGTTGAAGATCCCGCCGATCAGCGTGCCCAGTCCATCGACTCTCAGGCCGCGCACCAGCGCATCCTGATCGACGGGACGCTCGACCATGTCGCCGACGGCCAGGAACATGCCCGTTGATTCAATGAAGGTCACGAACATGACGATGATCATGGTTGCGATGGAAAGCGGGTCGAAGTGCGGCAGGCCGAAGTGAAACGGCAGCACGATGCCGACCCACGGCGCGCTTGTCACGCCGTTGAGATCCACGCGTCCGAGCGACATGGCAATCCCGAAACCCGCCACGATGCCGAGCAACACCGAAATATTCGCGATAAACCCGCGTGCAAACTTGTTGATCATCAGGATCAGCGTGAGCACGACAAGCGCCAGCAGCAGGTAAACCGGATTGCCATACTCGGGGTTCCCGACGCCACCGGCCGCCCAGTTGATGCCCACGCCCATTAGCGACAAACCGATCACCGCGATCACCGTGCCGACCACGACGGGCGGAAAGAATCGCAGCAACTTTCCGATCATCGGCGCGATGAAAATCCCCACTATGCCCGCCGCGATGGTCGCACCAAATACGTCGAGGAGGCCGAGCCCCGGATTCGTGCCGATGGCGACCATCGGACCGACGGCGGCGAATGTGCAGCCCATGATCACCGGCAAGCGGATGCCGAAGATCCAGAGGCCCAGCGTCTGGATCAGCGTGGCGACGCCGCACGAGAAAAGGTCGGCGCTGATGAGGAACGCGATCTGGTCTTTCGGCAGCTTGAGCGCGGCGCCCAAAATCAGCGGGACCGCGACGGCGCCTGCGTACATGACGAGTACGTGTTGTATGCCTAGTGTAAGCAACTGGGCGGCGGGTAACCGCTCGTCGCACGGGTGAACTTGGGGGGATGCCATGTCGTCTTTGTCTCCAATGTTGACCGGATTTAGCGCTACGCCGGCCCATGCAAGTTGCTTGCGTTGATCCGAGTGTGTCCCTCGAATTGGTTATTCAAGGTACGTGGCGTAAAAAGCGAGAACAAGTCGACGTTGGCGTATGGCCCCCTTAGCCATGTTGATATGCCGCGCGTGCCTTAATATCGCGTCTGGCGCCGTGAAGCCATGGCTGGCGGGCGAACGACGATTTGCGTCGCGCCCGGCAAGGCGTCCGGATACGACGCGTGGTTATGATGGTTATCTGCCGCGCCGCATAGTCTCTTTTCCGGGGGCGCGGCGCGGGCACCGGGTAAACCCGTCGCAACCCGTTTTTATCGCTTACTTTTTCTGGGCAACGCGAGCGCGTTTTAACGCAGCATTTCGGCCTCCGTTTACACTTACGCTCGCCCTGGCGAGTCCGCGCGAATTCACGAAATAGTAAGACGATCTCATACGAAATATGTCCGACCCAAACACGTCCCCGACTTCACATCCTGACTATCCCGACTTTCGCTCGCGTGAGTTCTTGCTCGATCACGCATTGCGGACCATGACGTTTTATCACCCGCACTGCATGGACCCGGCGGGCGGTTTCTATCATTTCTACAAGGACGACGGCACGATCTACGACCGCAAGTCGCGGCATTTGGTGTCGAGCACGCGCTTCGTTTTTAACTATGCGATGGCGTTCAAGCACTTCGGCCTCAATGAGTATCGCGGCGGCGTGCTGCATGGCATTGAATATTTGCGCGCGTTCCATCGGAATCCGCAGACCGGCGGGTATGCCTGGACGCTCAACGGCCGCGATGTCACCGATGCAACCAACCATTGCTACGGCCTCGCGTTCGTCGTGCTGGCGTACGCGAAGGCGCTGGAAGCAGGCTTTGAAGAAGCGCGCGGGTACCTGGAAGAAACCTGGGACCTGATGGAAACGCACTTCTGGGACGCGGCACACGGCCTCTACAAAGATGAGGCAAGCGCGGACTGGGTGGTGTCGGACTATCGCGGACAAAACGCCAACATGCATGCTTGCGAAGCGATGCTCGCCGCGTTCGAAGCGTCGCAGGATGTGCGTTATCTGGACCGCGCCGCGCTGCTGGCGGACAACATGGTGAATCGTCAGGCGACGCTCGCCGGTGGTCTGGTCTGGGAGCACTACAAGCCGGACTGGTCGGTCGATTGGGACTACAACAAGGGCGACAAGACGAACATCTTCCGGCCGTGGGGATTCCAGCCGGGCCATCAGACGGAATGGGCCAAGCTGCTGCTGATTCTGGACCGGCATCGTCCGGATCCATGGCACGTCGCGCGCGCACGGGAATTGTTCGATCGCGCGATGGATTTGTCGTGGGACCAAGAGCACGGCGGGATGGTTTACGGCTTCGACATCAAGGGCGATTTCTACGACGAGGACAAGTACTTCTGGGTCCAGGCCGAGTCGATGGCCGCCGCCGCGCTGCTCGCCGATCAAGCCGGGAAAGCCGCCGACACGGCCGCGGCAACGCGGTACTGGAACGATTACGAGCGCCTCTGGGCGTATAGCTGGGACCATTTCGTCGATCACAAATGGGGCGCGTGGTACCGCATACTCGCCCGCGACAACACGAAATACAGCAACGAAAAAAGCCCGGCCGGCAAGGTCGACTATCACACCATGGGCGCATGCTACGAAGTACTGAACGTCGTCCCTTAATGTATCGCCTGCCGTCGGTTTGAATCTACGATCTACGATCAACGAAAGGAGCCTCATATGAAAACCAAAGCCGCCATTGCATGGGAAGCTGGAAAGCCGCTCACCATCGAGGAAGTGGATCTCGAAGGGCCGCGCGCCGGTGAAGTGCTGATCGAAGTGAAGGCGACCGGCATTTGCCACACCGATTACTACACGCTCTCGGGCGCGGATCCGGAAGGTATCTTCCCGGCAATTCTCGGCCATGAAGGCGCGGGTATCGTGGTCGATGTCGGCCCGGGCGTGGGCACGCTGAGGAAGGGTGATCACGTCATTCCGCTCTATACGCCCGAGTGCCGCCAGTGCAAGTTCTGCCTGTCGCGCAAGACCAATCTGTGCCAGGCCATCCGTTCGACGCAAGGCCGCGGCTTGATGCCGGATGCGACATCGCGCTTTTCCATCGGCGGGAAGCCGTTGTTCCATTACATGGGGACGTCGACGTTTTCGAACTACATCGTCGTGCCGGAAATAGCGGTGGCGAAAGTGCGTGAAGACGCACCCTTCGACAAGATTTGCTATATCGGCTGCGGCGTGACGACAGGCGTGGGTGCGGTCGTGTATTCAGCGAAGGTCGAAGCCGGTGCGAACGTGGTGGTGTTCGGGCTGGGCGGCATTGGCTTGAACGTGATCCAGGGCGCGAAGATGGTCGGGGCCGACAAGATCATCGGCGTCGACATCAATCCGCGTCGCGTTGAGCTGGCGAAGAAGTTCGGCATGACGCACTTCATCAACCCGAATGACGTGCCGAATGTGGTCGATCACATCGTGCAATTGACCGATGGCGGCGCGGACTATTCGTTCGAATGTATCGGCAATACGAAGGTGATGCGTCAGGCGCTGGAATGCACGCACAAGGGCTGGGGCCAGTCGTTCATCATCGGCGTGGCGGCAGCGGGCGAAGAGATCAGCACACGGCCGTTTCAGCTGGTCACGGGGCGTGAGTGGAAAGGTTCGGCGTTCGGTGGTGCACGTGGGCGCACCGATGTGCCGAAGATTGTCGACTGGTACATGGAAGGCAAGATCAATATCGATGACCTGATCACGCACACGCTGCCGCTGGAATGCATCAACGAAGGTTTCGACCTGATGAAGAAAGGCGAATCGATCCGCTCGGTGGTGCTGTATTAAGACGCTACGCGCAAGCTGAGGTGACGCGCCGCAGATGGCGCGCTGCCTTGGCAAAAAAGAGAAGAGGTGAAGCAATGCTGGAACTTGTGGAAGAGCATCGGTGCTGCGGCGGCGTGCAGCGAACCTACAAACACGACTCGCAATCGATCGGCTTGCCGATGCGATTCTCGGTGTTCTTGCCGGCCGAGGCGTCGACGGGGAAAGTGCCCGCGTTGTTTTATCTCGCGGGTCTCACTTGCACGGAAGAGACCTTTCCGATCAAGGCCGGCGCGCAGCGTTACGCGGCTGAGCATGGCATTGCGCTGATCGCGCCGGATACGAGTCCGCGCGGTGCGGGCGTGCCGAACGAAAGTGCGGCGTGGGACTTCGGCGTGGGTGCGGGATTTTACGTCGATGCCACGCAGGAACCGTGGGCGCGGCACTATCGAATGTACGCGTATGTGACGCAGGATCTGCTGGCGACGGTGCTTGCTGAATTGCCGGTGCGCGAGGATCGGCTTGGCATTTTCGGCCACTCGATGGGTGGTCACGGTGCGTTAGTTCTCGCGCTGAAGAACCCGGGCATTTATAAGTCGGTGTCCGCATTTGCGCCGATTGCCGCGCCCTCGCAATGCCCTTGGGGCGTGAAGGCGTTTTCAGGTTATCTGGGTGAAGACCGGGAAACGTGGAAGCAGTATGACGCGAGCGAACTGGTGAAGACGGTGGCATCGAAATTTGAAGCGGGGATTTTGATCGACCAGGGTCTCGCCGATAATTTCCTCGCAGCGCAGTTGCATCCGGAGTTATTCGAAGCGGCGGCGAAGGCGGCAGGGCAGGAAGTGACGGTGCGCAGGCATGAAGGTTATGACCACGGGTATTACTTCATCTCGACGTTTGTTGGCGAGCATATTGCGTTTCATGCGCGGACCTTGTGCGCTTGAGAGTGTGTCTGGGACGAAAGCGCTTGATGCGCTTTCGCTTCTGGTTCATTTCCGCCCCAACAAACTCAACCCATACACCCCTGCCGCCAGGATCGTGATCCAGAAGCTCGTCGGCCAGTCGGTGTAATACGCCAGCGTCAATCCCAACCACGCCTGCACCAGCGCGAAAACCGCCGAGAGCAGCACGCCGGTCGACAACCGCGTCGCGACATTCTGCGCCGCCGCCGCCGGTCCCACCATCAGCGCGAAGACGAGCAATACGCCCACGATCTGCGTCGATGCCGCCACCGCCAGCGCCGTGATCGCGAGAAACAGGATGGACACGAGGCGCAGCGATACCCCTTTGGCTTCGGCCAGTTCCGGTTGGAGCGAAGCGAACAATAACGGCCGCATGATGATCGCGAGCGCGCCAAGGCTGACCACTGCAAGCCCGGCAAGCACCACCAGCGTTTCATGACTCACGCCAAGCACATTGCCGAACAGCAGCGCAGTCGCCTGGCTGGCATACGCGGTGAAGAAGTGCAGGAACAGCAAGCCGAAACCGAGCGACAACGTCAGGATCACGCCGATAGCAACATCGCGTCCCGTCAGCTTTTCGCCGAGCGCGCCCATGCCGATACCGGCCGCCAGCGTGAAGCCGATCATGCCCCAGAGCGGCGACATGCCGACCAGCACGGCGCCGGTCGCGCCGGTGAAACCCACGTGAGATAACGCGTGCCCCGCGAAGGTCTGGCCGCGCAACACAAGGAAGTAGCCGACCACGCCTGCCAGCACCGCGACAATCCCCGACGCCGCGAAGGCGTTCTGCATGAACTCGTATTCAAACATCGTGGGAATGCTTTCCGGTGTGGTGATGACCATGGCTATGGCCGTGATCATGATCGTGATCGTGGGAATGAGAATGGCCGTCGGGACCGTCCTCGTGCGCGTGATCGAGCTTGTCGACCTCCACGTCGCCGGCCATCACGAAGATACGGCCGTTCACGCGCATCACATCGATGGGCGATCCATATAGTTGCGATAAAACCGGCTTCGTGATGACTTCATCGATCGTACCAAGCGCCGCGCGCCCATTGCCGAGATACAGCACACGGTCGATAGAGTTCAGCAGCGGATTCAGTTCGTGCGCGGAGAACAGCACGGTAATGCCGAGTTCACGCTGCACGCTGCGCACGAGATCGACCACGCCCGTTTGATGACGTGGATCGAGACTGATCAGGGGTTCATCGAGGAGCAGGAGTTTCGGGTCGCCGAGCAGGCATTGCGCGAGCAGCAAACGCTGCCGTTCGCCGCCCGACAACTCGGACAACGGCCGCGTGGCGAGTGCGCGTCCGCCGACCAGATCGAGTACACGGTCGACATCGGCACGCGCTGCGGCGCTCGCGCGCGGCAAGCCCCAGCGATGACCGTCGGCGGCCATCGCGACGAAGTCGCGTCCGCGCAGATGCCGGCCGGCAAGACCGCTCCGCGTTTGCGGCATGTAGCCCACTGACGGATTACCGCGGACGACCGCTGCGCCGTTCACGCGAATCGTTCCCTTCGATAACGGCAGCAACCCCAGCATTGCGCGCATCAGCGTGGTCTTGCCGGCGCCGTTCGGACCCAGCACACCGATAAACTCACCCGCCCCAACGCTGAAGCTGGCGTCCTTCAGGATCGACCGTCCGCCGAGCTCGAGCGCGACATGCTCGACTTCCAGCGCGCCGGCTTTAACGCGCGCTGAACCCGCGTCCGGAGCCGTCATTGCAGCGCGCCCGTTTCAATCCTTCTATTGCCACATCCCGTCATTGTGTCTTTCCCTGCAGCGCAACCGACAACGCGTCGAGCTGCGACGTCATCCATGTCTGGAAGGTCTTGCCGGCGGGCAGCGTCTCGGTGACGCTGATGCTCGGCACGTGTGAATCGTGGGCCACTTTCAACATGCGTTTCGTGAGTGCTTCCGTCGCCTGGCTGTTATAGATCAGCACGTGCACGCGACGCTCGCGCAGATCCTTTTCGAACGCGGCGATATCCGTTGCGCTCGGTTCCGTGTCGTTCATCGCGGCAAGCTGGAAACGATTGTTGCGCATGTCGAGGCCGATCGCATCCGACATATAACCGAACACCGGCTCCGTCGCCGTCACGGGTACGCCCTTGTATTGGCTTTTAAGCGCGGCGACCTTCTCGTCGATCGGTTTCACCGACGCCAGGAAAGTCGCGAGACGCGCGTCGTAGTCAGCCTTGTGCGCCGGGTCCGCCTGCACCAAATACTGACTCACCGCTTTCGCCACGGTCGGCATGGTCGCCGGGTCGTACCAGAGATGCGGATTATCGCCGGATTTCCTGCCCATCAGTTGCGCCGCGACGATGGTCGTGCGCCCCTTTCCCTTCGATGCCGACAGCAGCTTGTCCATCCACGGATCGTAGTCGGCGCCGTTATACACGACAAGCACCGCGTTCTGCAACGCGCGCGCGGTCTTCGGGCTGGCTTCGAACAGATGCGGATCTTCATCGGGGTTGCTCAGGATGCTCGTCACCTGAACATGGTTGCCACCGAGCTGACGCACGACATCGCCATAGAAATTCTCTGCCGCGACCACCGGCACCACGCCCGTGGCCGCCGTCTGTGCGGTGGCTGCGCCGTAAAAGCTGACAGATAAAAGGGCGGCGCAGGTCAGGATGGCAGCGGCAAGTTTGCTCATGGTGGTTCCTGGAATGAAGGTGAGTTGAGGCTGACAATGTGTGTCGTGTTCTTGTTCTGCTCGGTTGCCGCAACGGTGAGACGACCGTTCAAGTCGACCGCGATGATATAACGTATCACTCCGTTTTGCATCCGCTGACGTATTACAAAAGCCTGTCCAAGGCTCTTTGGTGACGTCCTCAGATATCCCGCAAACCCGCGCCGGTTGGGGTTTTCCCGCAGTTTTGAGGTGCTTTGCGCGCCGCAGCATCGAAACATGACGGCGTGCCTTGACACCGCCTCACGCCTCACCGATCATTCGACCAAACAGAGAGCAATTGATCGCGCAAAGAGCGTTCGCTCACTGTGACGCGTTTTAACTGTGCAATTCAAGCAAGCGAATCAGAGACAAACCGGAGACAGCCGTGAGACTGCAGGACAAGGTAGCAATCGTGACGGGTGCGGCAAGCGGGATTGGCGAAGCGGTCACGAAACGATTTCTGGACGAAGGCGCGAAAGTTGTCGTCGTCGATCTGAAAGACGAAGCCGAGTTGGCGCAGCGTTTCCCTGAGAGTGCGGGACGCGTGCTGGCTTTGAAGGCGGACGTCACGAAGCGCGAAGACCTGGAGCGCATTGTCTCCAGCACCGTCGATAAATTCGGCGGCATCGACATCCTCTTCAATAACGCGGCGCTCTTCGACATGCGCCCGATCCTCGACGAATCCTGGGACGTCTTCGACCGCCTCTTCTCGGTCAACGTGAAGGGCATGTTCTTCCTGATGCAACTCGTGGCGCAGCGCATGGTGGAGCAGGGCCGTGGCGGCAAGATCGTGAACATGTCGTCGCAGGCCGGGCGTCGCGGTGAGGCGCTAGTTTCCCACTATTGCGCGACCAAAGCCGCCGTGATCAGCTATACGCAATCAGCCGCGCTGGGGCTCGCCAAGCATGGCATCAACGTGAACAGCATCGCACCGGGTGTTGTCGATACCCCGATGTGGGAGACGGTCGACGCGCTCTTCGCGAAGTACGAAAACCGCCCGCTCGGCGAGAAGAAACGGCTGGTCGGAGAGGCCGTGCCGCTCGGCCGCATGGGCCTGCCAAACGACCTGACGGGTGCGGCACTGTTCCTCGTATCGGCCGATTCGGACTACATCACGGCACAAACACTGAACGTGGACGGCGGTAACTGGATGAGTTGAACGCCTGCATCCAGGCGACCGCAGCAAAGATTATTAGCGAAAGTAGTTAAAGCAGCACCTGTACTACCCGAGTATCGACTGCTTCAAGCAACGCAACGCAAGACCAGCGCCCGTGCTAACGATAAAGGAGACGAAACAACATGAAACGCGCCAACTTCACCCTCAAGAACCTGCCGATGCGCTCGCTCGCATTCGCTGCATTCGCCGTTGCCTCGATTGCGCCAATTGCCGCAAAAGCCGCGACCGTGACGATCGCGACGCTCAACAACCCGGACATGATCGAGTTGAAGAAGCTGTCGCCGGCGTTCGAAAAGGCGAATCAGGACATTCAGTTGAAGTGGGTCATCCTGGAAGAAAACGTACTGCGCCAGCGCGCCACGACCGACATCACCACGAACAGCGGCCAGTTCGACGTGATGGCGATCGGCACGTATGAAGCGCCGCAGTGGGGCAAGCGCGGCTGGCTCGCACCGATGACGAACCTGCCGGCCAGCTACGATCTCGACGACGTGGTGAAGACCGCTCGCGACGGCCTCTCGTATAACGGCCAGTTGTACGCGCTGCCGTTCTACGTCGAAAGCTCAATGACGTATTACCGCAAGGACCTGTTCGATGCCGCCGGCCTGAAGATGCCCGACCAGCCGACCTACGACCAGATCAAGCAATTCGCCGACAAGCTCACCGACAAATCGAAAGGCCAGTACGGCATCTGCCTGCGCGGCAAAGCAGGCTGGGGCGAGAACATGGCGTATTTCTCGACCGTCGTGAATACCTTCGGCGGCCGCTGGTTCGACGAGAAGTGGCAAGCCCAGCTCGATACCCCGGAATGGCACAAGGCCCTCACGTTCTACTCGGACCTGCTCAAGAACGACGGCCCGCCGGGAGCCAGCTCGAATGGTTTCAACGAGAACCTGACGTTGATGTCGTCGGGCAAGTGCGCGATGTGGATCGACGCGACGGTGGCAGCGGGCATGTTGTACAACAAGGCGCAATCGCAAGTCGCTGACAAGATCGGCTTCGCGGCCGCACCGGTCGCGGTCACGCCGAAGGGCAACCACTGGTTGTGGTCGTGGTCGCTCGCGATTCCCAAGACCTCCAAGTCGCAAGATGCTGCGAAGAAGTTCGCGACCTGGGCTACATCGAAGGAATATATCGAACTGGTTGCGAAGGACGAAGGCTGGGCCTCGGTTCCCCCAGGCACGCGCAAGTCGACCTACGCCAATCCGGAATACAAGAAAGCAGCGCCGTTCGGTGACTTCGTGCTGAGCGCCATCGAATCGGCGAGCCCGACCGATGCAACGCTGCAAAAGGTGCCGTACACGGGTGTCCAGTTCGTCGGGATTCCTGAATTCCAGTCGTTCGGTACCGTCGTTGGCCAGTCGATCGCCGGCGTGGTTGCCGGACAGACGACCGTTGATGCCGCGCTGAAGGCCGGCAATGCCGCCGCCAATCGTGCCGTGAAGCAGGCCGGGTACCAGAAGTAAGGACCCGAAGCAGCAGACTTTGTTGCGCCTAATGTAGTACAGCGGGCCGCGCGGCTTCTGTGAAGAAGCCTCAAGCGCGCGGCCTGCGCATCATCATCGAGAGGTGACACGATCATGAGTCAACTTAATCCCCCCCTCACAGACGGTTACGCGGAATCCGCCGCAGCGCGCGACAAGAAGCGCGCGAAGTCGGTCCGCTGGCTCATCATGCCGTCGACCGCCGTACTGTTCCTGTGGATGGCCATCCCGCTCGCGATGACCATCTGGTATTCGTTCTCCAAATACAACCTGCTCAACCCCGATGTCAAAGGGTTTGCCGGGCTGGATAACTATGAATTCCTGGCCACCGATCCGGCCTTCCTGCCGTCCATTGTTCACACGCTGACGCTGATCGGATCGGTATTGCTGATCACGGTGATCGGCGGCGTGCTGCTGGCCGTGCTGTTCGATCGCAAGTTCATCGGCCAGGGCATTGCGCGGCTGCTGGTGATTGCACCGTTCTTCGTCATGCCAACAGTCAGCGCGCTGATCTGGAAGAACATGATCCTGCATCCGGTGTATGGGCTGATAGCACAGTTGATGCGATCGTTGGGGCTCCAGCCGATCGACTGGTTCGGCGACTATCCGCTCTTTGCGGTGATCGTGATCGTTGCGTGGCAGTGGCTGCCGTTCGCGTTCCTGATTCTCTTCACGGCGATCCAGTCGCTGGACCAGGAGCAGAAGGAAGCGGCGCGCATCGACGGTGCCGGCGCCTTCTCCATGTTCTTCTACATCACGCTGCCGCATTTGAAACGCGCGATAGCCGTGGTGGTGATGATGGAAACCATTTTCCTGCTCTCCATCTTCGCTGAAATCTATACGACGACCGGCGGCGGCCCAGGTACGGCGACCACCATCCTGTCGTACTTGATCTACGCGCTCGGGCTGCAGCAATTCGACGTCGGCCTGGCTTCTGCCGGCGGCATTCTGGCGGTCGTACTGGCGAACGTCGTGGCGTTCTTCCTGGTGCGCATGCTCGCGAAGAACCTGAAAGGGGAGTACGAATCATGAGCCATCCCGTTACCGCAACAACGTCCGTGCCGATCCTCGACACGCTCAAGCGTGGCGTGCTGGGTGTGATCGCGTGGCTGTTCGCGCTGCTGCTGTTTTTCCCGATCTTCTGGATGACCATCACGGCGTTCAAGACCGAGCAGCAGGCGTATTCGTCATCGCTGATCTTCACGCCTACGCTCGATAGTTTCCGCGAGGTGTTCGCGCGCAGTAACTACTTTGCGTTTGCGTGGAACTCCATCCTGATCTCGGTCGGCGTCACGGTGATCTGCTTGTTGTTCGCCGTGCCGTGCGCCTACGCGATGGCGTTTTTCCCGACCAAGAAAACGCAGAAAGTGCTGCTGTGGATGCTCTCGACGAAGATGATGCCGTCGGTGGGCGTACTCGTGCCGATCTACCTGCTGTGGAAAAACACCGGCATGCTCGACACGGTGTGGGGTTTGATCATTGTCTACACGCTGATCAACTTGCCGATTGCCGTCTGGATGTCGTACACGTACTTCAACGAAATCCCGCGCGACATCCTGGAAGCGGGGCGTATAGACGGCGCGGCGACGTGGCAGGAAATTGTCTACTTGCTGATGCCGATGTCGCTGCCCGGGCTCGCCTCGACCGCGTTGCTCCTCGTGATCCTGTCGTGGAACGAGGCGTTCTGGAGTATCAACCTATCGAGTTCGAACGCGGCGCCGCTGACGGTGTTCATCGCGTCGTACTCGAGTCCTGAAGGTTTGTTCTGGGCGAAGCTTTCGGCGGCCTCATTGCTCGCTGTTGCACCCATCCTGATTGTCGGCTGGTTGTCGCAGAAGCAACTGGTGCGCGGCCTGACCTTCGGCGCGGTGAAATGAAGCTTAATCCGAAGTGGAACGTGAGGTTGATCCAGTGAACCTGAACTTGTCCCAAGCCGGCGTGCCGGACGCGCTCGCTCCAGTCGATGCCCTCGACGGGCATCTGCTGATCTGCGATTGCGACGGCGTATTGATCGACAGCGAAGCCATTGCGGGACGCGTGCTCGTGCAGGAGATGCAGGCACTGTGGCCCGGCGTGGATGCCGAGCCGATCGTCACGCCGCTGCTCGGACTGCGGATCGAAACGGTGCTGCAGCGCACGGCTGAAGCGCTTGGCCGGACGCTTGATGCAGCCCAGGTCGAAGCAATCCGCGTGGTCGTGGAAGCTGCGGCCGTGGAAGGGCCGGCGGTCGATGGAATCGAGGCCGCGCTGGCCGCGATTTCGTTGCGCAAGGCCTGCGCGAGCAACAGTTTTACGTCGTATGTGGAAGCCGTGCTGAACCGCACGGGCCTCGTGCGGTTTTTCGGCGAGCGTCTGTTTTGCGCCGATAAAGTGCCGAACCCGAAACCCGCGCCCGATGTTTATCTCGCTGCGGCGCGGACCCTGCGTGTTGCACCTGAACGCTGCGTGGTGGTCGAAGACAGCGTGACCGGCGTCACCGCGGCGGCGGCGGCGGGCATGACCGTGCTGGGTTTCCTGGGTGGCGGTCATGCAACTGAAGGACAAATTGATGCGCTGAAACGTGCTGGCGCAAGTGTCGTGTTCGACGAGATGGGACAACTTCCCGCGCTCGTCGGGCAGTGGCTGCAAAACGCAAGCTTCGAACTGCCGTGAGCCTCTTGCTCGCAGAAAACGAAGCCAAGTTAAAGACGGAGACATCATCATGGCAAGCCTGAATCTGCGTAACATCAACAAGCGCTACGAAGAAACGGAAGTGATTCGCAGCGTGAACCTCGATATCGCCGATGGCGAGTTCGTCGTGTTCGTAGGCCCAAGCGGTTGCGGCAAATCCACGCTGATGCGGATGATCGCCGGGCTGGAAGATATTACCGGCGGCGACCTGACTATTGACGGTGTGCGCGTGAATGACGTGCAGCCGGCCAAGCGCGGAATTGCGATGGTGTTCCAGTCGTACGCGCTGTATCCGCACATGACGCTGTACGACAACATGGCGTTTGGGCTGAAGCTGGCCGGTACGAGCAAGCCGGAGATCGATGCAGCGGTGAAGCAGGCCGCGAAGATCCTGCACATCGATCATTTGCTTGATAGGAAACCTAAGCAATTGTCGGGTGGGCAGCGTCAGCGGGTAGCGATCGGCCGGGCGATTACGCGCAAGCCGAAGGTGTTTCTCTTCGATGAACCGCTGTCCAACCTTGACGCTGCGTTGCGCGTGAAGATGCGTTTGGAATTTGCGCGGCTGCATGACGAGCTCAAGACCACGATGATCTACGTGACGCACGATCAGGTGGAAGCCATGACGCTGGCTGACAAGATCGTGGTGTTGTCGGCGGGGAATGTGGAGCAGGTCGGAACGCCGAACCAGCTTTATCACGCGCCGCAGAACAAGTTCGTGGCGGGGTTTATCGGTTCGCCGAAGATGAATTTCTTTAACGCCGAAGTCACGCAGGTTTTAAGCGATGGCGTGCTGGTGAAGTATGCGACGGGTGAGACGCAGTTGACGGCGGTCGAGCCGGGTAGTGCGAAGGTCGGTGAAACGGTGACGGTCGGGATTCGTCCGGAGCATCTGCATGCTGGGACGGCGGCGACGGTCGAGCACGGGGTATCGGCGAAGACGATGGCCGTGGAGTCGCTCGGCGATGCTGCTTATCTGTACGCGGAGTCTTCCGTTGCGCCGGAAGGGATCATCGCCAGGATTCCGCCGCTCGAGCGGCATTCTCGTGGTGAAGTGCTGAAGCTTGGCGCGATGCCCGAGCATTGCCATTTGTTTAATGCTGACGGGATTGCTTATCAGCGGAAGATTGTTGAGGTGTTGTCAGCGGCCTAGGTGGTTGGTGGTTGCTCGCGCCGGTGGACGGAGGGGGCTGGCGCGGGTTTGGGTAGTGGTCGGGGTCAATGGTGGGTTGCACGGGTTCTGTGTTAGCGGTCTGGTTCAATGCCGGGTTGCTGCTTTCCAGGTCTTCGCGGGTTTAGTGTTAGTTGTTCTCTTTATCACTATTAGCCACTGCGCGTGGCGGCGCGTCGTTTCTTGGTCCTTAGCGACAAAGAAACGAAGCAAAGAAAACGCTTTCACCGCTCTACCCTAAGTGTCCACAGCGTGCAGTTTTGATTCATGGGTGCCCCAAAAGCACGGTGCTCGCCAGAGCTTAAGATGTTTGAACCCCTCCTTCTCGCGAATCCTGACAGTAAAACGCTTCGCCCCGTACGCTCTCGGGCTAGCACTAGCGACTGACCCCGCCCAAGGAGCGCCCTGCGTTATCCGCGGAAAACCAACCTCCAAATTGTATGCATGCCGAACCATTTTTTAAAGCACCAAGAAAAAAGCCGCAGAATGCGTGAGGCCAACCCCCGAAATAACAACGCGAACCGACCAGCTAACCCGCGAAGAACCACAGCGGTAGATACGCGTGAGGCCGTGCGGGGTTCTTTGACAAGGGTGCTAGCCCGAGAGCGTACGGGGCGAAGCGTTTTACTGTCAGGATTCGCGAGAAGGAGGGGTTCAAACATCTTAAGCTCTGGCGAGCGCCGTGCTTTTGGGGCACCCATGAAATGGAACTGCACGCTGTGGACACTTAGGG